>JBGZSM010000074.1:0-35131 GCA_041853585.1 Filifactoraceae bacterium | reverse complement strand
TGTTCTGCATCGTTGCCGAGAACAAAAGAATCTGCTGCTTCTCCGGCAATTTGGAATGGATTAAGTAAATATCATCGATAAATCCGTACGCAAGCATCTGATCCGCCTCATCGATGACGACGGTTTTCAGATATTTGAAATTGATGGTTCCGTTTCGCAAATGCTCCAAAATTCTTCCCGGCGTTCCGACGACAATCTGCGTATTTTTTCCAAGTCGGCTGATTTGCCCTCCGATTCGATGTCCGCCGAAAACCGACTCTACCGAAATTTTGCTGTCTTTGACAAGCTGCTTTCCGACACGAGTAATCTGATCCGCCAACTCTCTGGTCGGAGTCAAAATCACCGCCTGAATATGAGCGAGCTCTTCATCGACATCGGCAAGTATCGGCAATAGAAAAGCCAGGGTCTTTCCCGTTCCGGTCTGCGCCTTGACGATGACATTTCTGCCCGAGCGTATCGCAGGAATCGCCTCTTGCTGAACTTCGGTCGGTTTCACGATATAATTTTCTTCTAAAATATCAATATATTTTTTATCAACTTTTAAATCCTGAAAGTTCATTTTTTCTCCAATCATCGTTTCAATTCAGTACACAACTATTGCTATTCTACATTATATCATATCCGCTATTGATTGGATATGCACAATTCAAACATTTTCAATTTGAATTGCTACGGAATCCGTCCATATACCGATTAAAATGCTTCTGCTTGTCTGTACTATTTTTGAAATACAATTACGAATTCTTCAAGCAAGGTGTTTTGCAAGATATCTGTTTACAAGATGCATTTTGTATAAAAATTTAATTTGTGTTTTTTTGTAAGGAACAATTTCCTTCCGATATCATTTTGCATTCTATCATCGAGCGTATCGGAAAACAAATTCAAATTTTTTAGAGCTGTTTTCCTTCTTCCTTACCGATTTTTCTCTAACTTTATACAGATTTTACGCTGAAAAGCCAGATAGCCGATTTTTCTAAATAATAAAGTTTTTGCAACAAAAAATATTGTCCCATCGTTTTCCTTATGATATAATGCAAGAAGCTACAAAAAAATAATTCATCGGAGGTGCTTATGGAATTCTGGACACAATTAGTGGAAAAACTTAGCGGTATTGTGTGGGGTCCGCCAATGCTTTTTCTGTTGGTAGGAACACATTTATTCTTGACATTCCGACTAAGATTTATTCAAAGCTATACTTTTAGGGCAATCAAATTGTCTGTTACCAAGGATGAAAGCAGCAGCGGAGACATCAGTCAATTCGGTGCGTTGGCAACCGCGCTTGCGGCAACCATCGGTACGGGTAATATCGTCGGCGTGGCGACTGCGGTTGCAACGGGAGGTCCCGGGGCGGTACTTTGGTGCTGGCTGACCGGATTTTTCGGCATCGCTACCAAATATGCCGAAGGATTGCTCGCCGTAAAATATCGTGTAAAAACATCCGACGGAACGATGCTCGGCGGACCGATGTACGCTTTGGAGCGGGGACTCAATATGAAATGGCTCGGCGTACTTTTCGCTATCTTTACCGTAATTGCATCTTTCGGTATCGGAAATATGACACAGGCAAACTCCATCACCGGTATGATGAAGGCTTCATTCAATGTATCGCCTTATATTACCGGGATCATTATTACGATTTGCGCAGGCGTTGTTATCCTCGGAGGTGTAAAAGCGATTGCAAAAGTTTGTGAGGCGCTCGTTCCTTTCATGGCGCTCTTCTATATTATAGGATGCATCATCGTTATTATAAATAACGCATCCTTCGTTCCGTCTGCAATCGCTACAATTTTCAGTGCGGCATTCACACCGAGAGCTGCGATGGGCGGATTTGTCGGCTCGACCATCATTACTGCGATGCGAAGAGGCGTTGCGCGAGGTCTTTTCTCCAACGAGTCCGGACTCGGCTCCGCACCGATTGCGGCCGCTGCTGCTCAAACCGCAAATCCTGTTCGACAGGCATTGGTTTCCATGACGGGTGTTTTCTGGGATACGATTATCGTTTGTGCATTGACCGGTTTGGTTTTGACAACAAGCATCATGCGCTATCCTGAACTGCTTGGCGGAAAAACCGGCGCGGATTTAACTTCCGCAGCATTCGAGCAGGTCAACATCGTCGGAAAATATATATTGGCAATCGGACTTGTCACTTTTGCTTTCTCCACCATCTTAGGCTGGTCCTACTATGGCGAAAAAGCATTTGAGTATTTGTTCGGAAAACAACTTTCAAAAGTATATCGTGCATTTTATTGCGTGGTTGTTTTCGTCGGCTCCGTTATGTCCTTGGAATTGGTTTGGGGAATTTCCGACATCTTCAACGCATTGATGGCAATCCCGAACTTGGTCAGCTTATTGCTGCTCAGTCCAATCTTGGTTTCCGAAACCAAAAAATATCTATGGTCCGATAATTTGGATTTGGTGGACGACACCCCGATTCCACAAATCAACGACTGATTTTATAACTCCTATACATTTGTATAGGAGTTTTTTCTCTTTTGTGATATAATCTTAAAGGAATGACTACTAAAGGAGAGGTTTATGAACATTCATTTTATAGGAATCGGCGGCGTCAGTATGAGCGGATTGGCATCGATTTGTCTTGAGCGCGGTGATAAAGTAAGCGGCTCGGACAATTTTGAATCCGATGCAACTCATCGATTACAGGAGCATGGCGCCAAAATATATATCGGTCATCACGAGGAAAATATCACAAATGATATTGACTTGGTAGTATATACCGCAGCAATCCGACATGATAATCCGGAGCTTGTCAAAGCCAACGAACTGGGCATCAAAATTTTGAATCGCGCTGTTTTTTTAGGACAGTTGATGGAGCATTACGCGAACGGAATCGCAATTTCCGGAACTCACGGAAAAACCTCCACCACTTCGATGGTTTCGACAATCTATGTGCATGCCGGCTTGAATCCGACCATTTCAATCGGTGGCAATCTCAAAGAAATCGGCGGCAACTACCGAATCGGTCAGGGCGATTATTTTATTACGGAAGCTTGCGAATATGTAGACAGTTTTTTTTCACTCTATCCGAAATATGCCATCGTGCTGAATATCGAGCATGAGCATATCGACTACTTCAAAACTTTGGAGCAGGTAATCCAATCTTTTCGCAATTTTTCCAGTCATGTGTTGCCCGATGGCAGAATTATCGCCAATGGCGATGACAAAAATGTAAGGCTTGCCTTGGAAAATTTTCCGAATGTCGTATTTTTTGGCTTTGATTCAAAAAATGATTGTGTTATTTCCAATGTCAATATTCTTCCTTTCGGGAGCAAATTTACTTTAAGCATCGACGGCAAAGAGCATGACTTTCACATCCATGTGATCGGCAACTTCAATATTCTCAATGCGAGCGCAGCCATTCTCTGTGCATATTATAATGGTATTGAGCCTTCTATTATAAAGGAAGGAATATTTTCATATCATGGTGTGGGAAGACGATTTGAACGAAAAGGACGATTTTTGGATGCGGATATTTTTGATGATTATGCTCACCATCCGTCTGAGGTTCGTGCTACGCTTTCAGCAGCGAGCCAGCTTCAAAAAAATCGCCTGATTACGATTTTTCAGCCGCACACTTTTTCTCGCACTTTCTCCCTGATGGATGAATTTGAAAAAAGTTTTGACGATACCGATATTCTTTTGTTGATGGATATTTATCCTTCTCGAGAAATTGATACGGGCTATGTTCATTCCAAAGATTTGCTCAAGCGATTGGAAGGTCGAAATTTGAAAGTACATTATCTCAAAAACAAAGCGGAAGTAATTTCTTATCTGAAAGAACATACCGAGCCGAACGATATCATATTGACAATGGGTGCCGGTGATGTCAACAAAATTGCCGACGCCTTGCTGGAAATGGAATAATCAACAATGAAATGATGGTATAAACGCAAAAGGAAGTGAAGTATCGTACGGTACTTCCTTTCTTAAATCTATTTTTATTTCCGGTTTCAGATTCTCAACGCTCATCATCTTCTCCCGATTCGAGCTTCAAACTTTTTCAGCACCTCAAGCAGCTGCTTCGGCAGTCGATTATAACATTCTTTCTTCAATTCTTCCGACACGCCGTAGAATCCTTCCGCAATACTCCCCGCAATCGCCGTCAGCGTATCACAGTCACCGCCGAGAGAAACCGCGGTACGAATAACGTCTTCGAAACCGTCGCCTTCCAAAAAAGCGGTGATTGCTTCCGGTATGGTTTCCATACAAGTTTCCGTATGAAAATAGCTCGGTCGGATTTCATCGCAGCTTCGATTCAGCTCATAGCCGAATTCACGCTCAATATATTCCTTAATCTCCGCCTTGCTGTGATTTTTTCTTGCCAGAAAAATTGCAGCCGCAGTTGCTTCCGCACCTTTAATTCCCTCCGGATGATTGTGGGTAACTTCAGCGGAAAGCCTTGCCGCATGTCGAACGGCATCCATGTCATCATACAGCCACGCCACGGAAGATACCCGCATCGCGGAGCCGTTTCCTAAACTGTTATATGCTTGCATGTCGGGATTGAAAAGCCATTGTTGAAACATTCCTCCATATCCGGCATCCGGATACAGTTTCCCGAACTGACGCATACGCTCAGCAAGGCTTTTCAAAATCGTATCATCCGAGCCATCGTGTTCCGCATCGAGAAAACTCATCGCAACCGCCAATGTCATCACCGTATCATCGGTAAAAGCGGATTTTTCCGAGAACAAAGGAAAATCCTTGCTCTTATTCCCGAGATCAAATTCATAAGGACTACCGATAATGTCGCCCAAGATTGCTCCAATCATTTTTCACCTCGTTTCTTATAATCTTCATCAATTCTCTTTTTCCAGTCGCTCGATAAAGGCGCGCCGGATGTTCTCAGACTCGTAATCGTTTCGCCGATTACTTCATAATTGAGAGCCGTTCCGATCTTATCACAATGATAGTTGACAGCCATCGATTCATCAATCCCGAATCTTCCGGCTTCCGCTACGGCATCGATATTCGCTCCAAGAAATAGAAATTCCCAACCGTAACGCTCTTTTTGTCGCTCAATCATTTGGCGAACCTTGTGGTAGTTATAAAATCGGCTGGCATTCTCCATTCCATCGGTGGTGATGATAAAAAGTGTCTTTTCCGGCACATCTTCCTTTCGTGCATATTTATGGATATTGCCGATATGATTGATTGCACCGCCCAAGGCATCAAGAAGCGCGGTGTAACCACAGACAAAATATTCCTTGTCGGTAAGATACGGCACATCCGAAATAGCGACACGGTCGTGAACCACTTCGGTTTCATTGTTAAACAATACGGTGGATACGACGGCATCCCCCGGTTCTTTGCGCTGTTTTTCCAACATGGAGTTGAAGCCTCCGATGGTGTCCTTTTCCAAGCCCGACATTGAGCCGCTACGGTCTAAGATAAATACTAATTCAATCATTTTAAAATCCTCCTGTTTCCTTATTGTGATTTTATTATACGAAAAAAAGAGGAATGAATGGTCGCTTGGCATGCGACTTATGCGCCGATAAGCGGCTGGTCGAAAGCAAACAAAACTTCGTTCAATTCATAGACATTATAGTTGCCGTGCACAAGAAAATACTCTACGATCACATCAAATTTACTGCTGCGGGAAAGAGCAAAGCCTGCCCGCGCGATAAAATCTTTGGTTTCGTCAATATTCAATTCCAGCGCAAAGGCAAAGGCCAGCGCCGTTGTCTTGGAAGGTCTGTAATTTATATTGTTCCTGATTTTCGAGAACAGCTTTCTATCCACATTCGCCTTCTTATAAATCTCGGAATCTTTCTTGCCGGTAAGATCGATAAGTCGCAAAAGCGTCTCGGAAAAACCTGCGTCCAAATCCTTCAGCAAAAGTCCCCAATCATCCGAATTCATTGAAGCGGTCTCTCCAAAAAAGAGACTCTCTTCCAATTTTTTGAAAGAAGACATGTCTTCATGGATTCGCTGACTCCGATTCAGACCAGCTTTTTTACGCTCGCTTTCAAAACGGGAAATATCCGCGCTCTCGATGCCGTACTCATCAAAAGTTTTGTCACGAATATAATTTTCATCAATATAGCTGCTGACGGACTTAAACAATTTCTCCGACAGCGCGAATGCTTCTTTGCCAAACACAACCAAGTAAATCTGCATCTCATTTTCTAAGAGAAAGCCGCTGATTTCTCGAACGGCTGTTTGCAGAGCAAGAGGCTTCGGAAAACCATAATTGCCCGTAGCTATCAATGGGAATGCAATCGACTCGCAATTATGCGCTTTCGCCAGCGCCAAGGACTTTCGATAACAGGAGGACAAAATCTCTTCCTCTTGATGATTGCCGCCCTGCCAAATCGGCCCGACCGTATGTATCACATACTTCGCATCCAATTCAAAACCCGGAGTGATAACGGCATCACCGAAATCGATGTGACCGATTTTTTGCCGAGCCGCAAGCAACTCCTGTCCGGCTTTTTTATGTATCCCGCTGTCAACGCCCGAACCGATAATCGGTTTCGGATTCGCCGTATTCACTACCGCATCCACTTGCATATTCACAATATCATTTCGTACTATTTCAAAAGGCATAGACTCCTCCATCCAAATTAAAGCGATATTTGCATTTTAATGCTCGTAAATTTCAAAACAAAAATTTTTAGCAGTAAAATGTTTTTCATTTTAAATTTTTGTTACTCTCTTTTAAATTCATTTCCTTTATTATAACTTTTCTCTATCTTATTTTCAATCGCAAAGCTTATCCATGAAGTTGTTTTGCAAGGCAGAATTTTTCAATGCAAAAAAGGAAGTATCATTACGACTTACTTCCTTCTGAATGAAATCCTATTTTTTTCTTTTGGGTTTCGGGCTCGGCAACTCATCATACATCGCATTCAGGAGTCCGGCTAAAAATTCCTTATTATCCAGCTCATCGACGAGCAACATTTCTTTCGCCCCCTCGTATGGCAGCTCAAATTCCGTATTCGGCATATAGTCGATGGCAGATTTGACCGGCTTGACTAAAAAGCGGTCGTCATAGATGCCGCCGACGATTTTTTGCTTATAGTATAAGATATACTCTCCCATCATCGATTTGTAGGTAATGTCTTGCAAATCGGATAATTGCTCTAAAATAAAATCCAAATATTCTTTGCTCGATGCCATTTTCTCCTCCGAATCACAAAACTCGTTTCAAGTTTTTATTCTAAACTACGTTTCTTGAAGCAGTTCTTCTTTGTAACGATTCAATCGCTCAAAAACCTGCTCGATTTCATCAATTTGGTTGATTTCATTTCTTATTTTCGCACTGCCTTTGAGACCTTTGAGATACCATCCGATATGCTTTCTCATCTCGCGCAATGATTTTTCTCTTCCTTTATATAGTATGGACTTTTCATAATGACGAAGGATGGTTTCAATTTTATATTCCAAAGAGATATGTGGAACTTCTCCCGTCTTTTGATATTCCATAAATTCTTTGAAGATGAACGGATTGCCTTGCGCACCTCGCCCAATCATCACGCCGTCGGCATTCGTATGCTCGGTGATTCGAATCGCATCGTCGATACAAAACACATCCCCGTTTGCAATCACGGGAACAAAAACTTCGCGCTTGGCTTCGGCGATGATATCCCAATTCGCTTTGCCGCTGTAATATTGCTCCCGCGTTCGCCCGTGGATGGCGATGGCATCCGCTCCGCTTTGCTCCGCCATTTTCGCAAATTCAATCGCATTGATGCTTTTTTCATCCCAGCCGATGCGAAATTTTACGGTGACGGGAATGCTCGAATTTTCTTTGACGCTTTGAATGATTGCCGATGCTTTTTTCGGCTCTTTCATCAGCGCCGAACCCTCTCCGTTTTTCACAACCTTGGGCACAGGACAGCCCATATTGATGTCGATTGCACAAAATCGTCCCAAAGCGGAAATTCGTTTTGCCGCCTCGCCCATAAATTCCGGCTCCGAACCGAAAATCTGTACGATGACATCGCCCTCTTCCTTCGTCGTCTCAAGCATCTCGAAAGTATTTTTGTCCTCATAGCAAACTGCTTTGGCATTTATCATTTCGGTATAGACGACGGGGCAGTCAAATTCTTTGCATATCAAACGAAATGGCAGGTCCGTAACCCCTGCCATCGGTGCTAAAAATATATTTCCCTGCGTTTTGAAATTACCTATTTTCATATTCACCTATTTATTCTTTTCGTAAATCAGTCTCAGACCGTCCAAAGTCAGATTCTTGTCGATGATTTCAACATTCTGAGTATCCGCGATGAACAGACTCGCCAAGCCGCCGGTTGAAATCACTTTCGCATTCGGCGTATTCATCTCTTCCTTGATGCATCGCACGATATTATCGACCATGCCGATGTAGCCGTAGTAAATTCCCGCCTGCATCGCGACCGTCGTATTTTTCCCGACAACATTTTTCGGCTTCACCAATTCAACCTTGTGCAATTTGGATGCTCTTTGGAAAAGCGCCTCGCTCGAAATTTTTACTCCCGGTGCAATCAAACCGCCGTGATATTCTCCATTTTCATTGATAAAACAGAAGGTCGTTGCAGTTCCGAAGTCGATGATGATGAGCGGTCCGCCGTATTTTTCATAACCGGCAACGGCATTGACGATTCTATCCGCTCCCACCTGAGTCGGATTTTCATATTTGATATTGATGCCTGTTTTGACGCCCGGTCCGATTACCATCGGTGTCTTGCCGATATGTTTGAGCGCAAAATTTTCAAGGGAGTGCATCACTTCCGGAACGACCGATGAAATGATGACATCCTCAATCATGCTCAATTTGATATCATCCATATTGAGCAGTTGCGCGATGGTCGCCGAATATTCATCGGAAGTCGCATTGATGCTCGTCCCCATGCGATAGCTGCTGACGAGCTCTTTGCCGTCAAAAACTCCGACTACGATATTTGTATTTCCTACATCTAAGACTAATAACATATTTTCTCCATCTATTTTTTAGTTTTTTCTATTCCCGATACAACCGCAAGCGTAATCATCGCCGAAACAAGCATTTCCGGTAAACCGTTGGCGGTGGCGATTCCGATTAAAAAAGCAGCGGCTCCACCCGGCGGCGAAAATTTTTCAACGAGTTGACTCGCATAGAGCACATAGGCGCCGCCCAATACAAAAAATGTATTCACAAAGGTACCAAACATTCCGGTTACAAAATAAAGAATTTTTTTATTCCATTTCGTCTTGGAAAGCAATTTGTAAAAATATCCGCTCAACACACCGATTAAAACTCTCGGCACAACGGAAATCAACGGATTCCAAAAGATAAATGAAATCGTGGTGGGCGCAGTCAGATGTTTAATCCACGAAGAAAGTCCGAATACCAACCCGATGATTGCTCCGAGCAATGGCCCTTCGACTACCGCTCCGATGATGACCGGTATGTGAACGGTTGTCACATTGAATATTCCCAGCGGAATAAATCCCAGCGGCGTCGCGCTTAAAATTATCGTGATGGCGCTCAACATCCCTGTAATCGTCAATCGTCTCGTTTGCTCTTTGCGCATGTTGCGGGCGCTTTTTTTAATTTCGTTATTCATAATCCTCCATTCCGACTTCATAAGAATGTCGTTTGTCATAAAAAGTAAGCACAAAAGGATTTGATTTCATTCGAATATCAATCCGTATGTTATTATACAAAAATATTGCCAAAAGCGCCAGCATTTTCTAAAAAATAATTCGAATACAAGCCCCGTAGCCTTCTTTGTTCAGCGCTGAAACGGTTCCCTTGTTGCTGTCCACCGTTCCTTTGACGATGGAGAGTCCCAAACCGGAAAGTCCTTTTTCGCCTTTGAAAAATCTGTCGAAAACTCTGGATATTTCTTCTTCCAAAAATCCGTCGCCATCGTCATAAACTTCGATAATCGTTCGTTTGTCCTCGGTGTAAGCGTCGATGTAAATGCTCGTTTTGGCATATCGCAGCGCATTGGCAATCAGATTGGAGAAAATCATAAAGATATGATCCTCCTGCATTTTCAAAGTAATATTCGGGTCGATATTGCATAGGATTTGAATATTGTTCTCCGATGCGACCGCCGAAAATCTTGTCGAAATTTCTTCAACGATTTCGCTCAGATTGATTTCGCCCACCTGAGTCTTATCTTTATCGGCATCCAGCTTGGTCATATACATGATGCTGTTGACAATCTCCGCCAATTTATTGGACTCGTCGATGATAATGTCCAAAAACTTATCCACTTCATCCGCCGACGCAATGCCGTCTTTGATGGCTTCGGCATAGCTTCGAATCGACATCAGCGGCGTCTTGAGCTCATGCGAAGAATTTTGGAAGAATTCTTTTTGCTGTCTGTCGTATTTGACGAGATTGACCGTCATCTTTCGGAAGTTTTCGTTCAAATCGGCAATCTCATCGCGCGAATGAATACTCTCCCAATTCGTCGGTCCTTCGATTTTAAAATTTTTGATATTGCGGCTCAGCTTTTTAATCGGACTGGTAATATTTTTTTCGAAAACCACCGACAGCATCATCGCAACAAAAATCGAAATCACCATCCCCAGCATCGCCGCCTCGTTAATCATCGCATTGATACTGCTCGCATCTTCTTTTTTCGCGAGCGTCAAGACATAGCCGATGACCTCGCCGTTCGGATTTTTAATACTGCTCTTGTACTGGAAATAATTCGACTGCGTTTCTTCCGAGCCCAAAAATTCGACCAAGCTGATTTCCTCTTTGAGCGAAGTATACATGATTCGTTCATCCTGATTCAAAATGATGATATTTGTAGACGCAAAACGAACGGAATAGTTAAATGCGGTAACGGAAGGGAAAATATCATAAATACTTCCCCCCTCGTCATATTGGTCAAATCGCTGGAAGGTTTCCCGATTCTGGTCCTCTTCCATCTGCTTGCTGATATTCTCCGCATCTTTGACCAAGTCCGCCATAATCCGTTCGTTCAAATTATTTTCAAAACTCACCTTGATAATACTCATCGAAATCACGATGGTAAATGTTACAATTATCAAGTAACTGAAAATCAGTTTTTTCCCTATCTTACTCATTGTGCACCTATTCGTCCGCCATTACCTTGTATCCGAATCCCCATACTGTTTGAACTTCCACTTTGGAATGCGCCTCTTTCAATTTTTTGCGCAATCTTTTGATGGTATCATCGACATTTCTGTCGTAACCGTCATACTCGTATCCCCAAATATTTTGAATGATTTTGTCACGAGACAGAGGATAGCCCTTGTTCTCCACAAGATATTTGAGCACTTCAAATTCTTTCGTCGTCAATACCAATTCCGATTCGTTGATTTTGGCGATTCGCTGCTCCGGAAAAATCATTAAATCTCTTGAGAAAATATATTCCGGCTTCTGTTGGAACTGTCCTTCGGTGCGTCGCAAAATATTTTTGATTCGAATGACCAATTCACGAACGCTGAAAGGCTTCGGCAAATAATCATCCGCTCCGAGCTCCAATCCTAAAATTCTGTCCAACTCCTCATTTCGCGCGGAAACGAAAATGATCGGCACATCGCTCGTCTTTCTTATTTTCTTGCACAAATCAAGACCGTTCGTTCCTCGCATCATAATGTCGAGCACCACCAGATCGATATGATTTGCTTCCATATATTCATAGGCTGAATTTGCATTGTCAAAGTCCGCTACATCATACCCCTCTTTGAGCAGATACATTACGATAATATCTCGTATTCTTTTTTCATCATCGACAACCAGTATTTTTTTCATTTTTCACCTCTAAAACCTTATTTTAACAACGCGAGAATCGATGTTCAAACCCAAAGTTGAAGTTTGAATTCCCTTAGTCATTCAATTCATCGCTTATTGGTTATCAATATTATACTACATATTATTCATTTTTTATCAGTATTTAGTAATGAATTTGTGGAAAAAATACGGAAATCATTTGAAAAGACGCTTTTTGATGCATTTTTGAATTCAAAAAGAAGAGTGAATAAAATTTTAATAAAAACCGACCGCCAAATTAGATTTTTGTTCTAACTTTTGGGATCGGTGCTTGCTGGCGATTTTCAATTATAAATTCGCATTGTAACTGCCCTTTTTAAATTCGGATTTTCGATTTGCGATTTCAAATACCGATTTTGAATTTTCGTTTCCCGCGGAATTTTATTAGAGCCCGAATCCCAAACATCATTTATTTCGGAATTCGAGCTCTCAGAATCAATCTTTTTATTTATTTTTTGCGAATCATAAATTCAATATCTTCTCCATTGAGCACATCTTTGGTCATATCACCCGCGCTCTGATTTTCAACGGATACCGCCAAAGTCTCATCGGCAATATAGCTCTTGAACAATTCGATGGCCTGAGTGAGCTTGTCGGATGCCTGATAGAAAATCTCGATATTATCCATCATTTCCAAATCCAATTCTTTTCGCTTTTGCTGGATTCTCGAAATGAATTCTCTTGCAAAGCCTTCGTTGATAAGCTCCTCATTCAGCTCCGTATCCAATACGATGCACAAATCTTCCTGTGTTTCGACATTGAAGCCTTCCTTTGCGGAAATATTTGTCAGCACATGCTCCTTGGTCACTTCAAAATCTTCGCCGTCGAGCTTAATAACGAGTTTGTCTCCTTTTTCAAGCGCCTCATATGCTTCATAAGGTGACAATTTGTTCAGGTCCGCGGTAAAGGATTTAAGTTTCGGTCCGAGCAATTTGCCGAGCACCGCAAAATTCGGTTTGAGCGTATAATCCACATAGCTGTGCAGCTCCGTCGAATATTCCACCGATTTTACATTGAGCTCCTCTTTGATGAGCGGATCCAAGTAGCCCATCGCCTCTTCAAATTTCTTATCGACGAATACTCTCGCAATCGGCTGGCGCACTTTGATCTTCGCCGTCTCTCTCGATGCTCTTCCCAAGGTGACAAAATCTTTGGCAAGGTCCATACGATATTCCAAGTCCTCATCGATAAGCGCCGTGTTCACTTTCGGATATTTGCTTAGATGAACGGAAACTTCATCCGTCAAATTGCGATAGATTTCTTCGGACAGATATGGTGCAAAAGGTGCAATCATCTGAGCGATGCCTACCAACAATTCGTAGGTGGTATTATAAACGGATTTTTTATCCATCGTCAACTCCGTTGCCCAGAATCTTCGACGAGAGCGACGAATATACCAGTTCGACAGGTCGTCGTTGATAAAGTCCTGAATCATTCGAACTGTCTTGGTCACTTCAAAGCTCTCCAATTCTTCGGTGATGGATTGAACCAAATTGTTGAACTTGGAAAGAATCCATCGGTCAAGCTCCGCGCGCTCGCTGTATTCCACAAAGAAATCACGAGGGTCGATATTGTCGGTGTTTGCGTAGAGTGTGAAGAAATTATATACATTTTTGAGCGTTACAAAAAATTTGCTCTGTACTTCTTTGAGACCTTCGATGTCGAATCGAGTCGGAACCCAAGGCGGCGAAACATAGAGCAGATACCAGCGCAAGACATCGGCGCCGTATTTCTCAAACATCTCAAAAGGATCGACCGTATTGCCTCTGGATTTGGACATCTTTTTGCCGTCCTTATCCAAAATCAAATCGTTGACCAACACATTTTTGTATGGTGCCTTGCCGGTTACAAAAGTGGAAACGGCAAGCAATGAATAGAACCATCCGCGCGTTTGGTCGATTCCTTCGCAGATATAATCCGCCGGGAACAACTTGTCAAAGTTCTCGCTGTTTTCAAATGGATAATGATGCTGTGCAAAAGGCATCGCTCCCGAGTCAAACCAACAGTCGATAACATCTTTGACTCTCGTCATCTTGCCGCCGCATTCTTTACATTCGATGTGAATATTATCCACAAACGGACGGTGAAGTTCCACCTTGCTCGGGTCAATGTCTTCAATCGCCCGGGCAGCCAGTTCTTCTCTCGAGCCGATGGATTCCTTGTGTCCGTTCTCGCAGACCCAAATATTGAGCGGCGTTCCCCAGTATCGTGATCTCGAAATCGCCCAGTCATTCAAATTCTCAAGCCAATTTCCAAATCGCTTTTGGCCGACATAGTCCGGGAACCAATTGACACCGTTGTTGTTTTCAATCAGCTTGTCTTTGTACTTCGTCACTTCAATATAATAGCTCGGTTTTGCATAGTAGAGCAACGGAGTTTGACATCGCCAACAATGCGGATAGTTGTGCTCGATTTTTTCTTTTTTATAAATCTTGTCTTCTTTGGCAAGATATTTGATGATATCGACATCGAGCCCGTCTTCCATGACGAAGCGTCCCGCCCAAGGAGTGCCGACATACTTCCCTTCTTCATCGACCGGTTGCAGAACAGGCAAATCGTATTTACGAGCCAAATTGTAGTCGTCTTCACCGAATGCCGGTGCGGTATGAACGATTCCGGTACCGTCTTCCGTCGTAACATAGTCGCCCAAGGTCAGATAGAATGCTTTTTTATCGACGGACAATGCCTGAATGAGCTGCTCGTATTCGATATACTCCAAATCTTTTCCCAAGATCTCTTCGATTACTTCATAGCCCTCATTCAAGACTTTCGGCGCCAATGTTTTGGAAACATAGTAAATCTCATCATTTTGTTTTACTTTCAGATAGGTTTCCGTCGGCGAAACGGTGAGTGCCACATTGGATACCAAGGTCCAAGGTGTTGTCGTCCACGCCAAAAAGTATTCGTTGTCGCGATCTTTTCTTTTGAATTTCACCGTCAATGTGTTGCTCTTGATATCCTTGTATCCCTGCGCAACCTCGTGACTCGCCAGTCCCGTTCCGCATCGCGGACAGTATGGCAGAATTTTATGTCCTTCATAAATCAAACCTTCTTTGTGGTATTTGTCCAAAATCCACCAAAGGCTTTCGATATAGTTGTTGTCCAATGTGATGTAGGGATTGTCCAAGTCGATGAGATAACCCATTCTCTCGGTCATATCTCGCCACATGCCCTCATATTCAAAAACGGAATCTCGACATTTTTGATTGAATTCCTCAATTCCGTATTCTTCGATTTCCTGCTTGGACTTGAGACCGAGTCTTTTTTCCACTTCGATTTCAACAGGCAAACCATGCGTATCCCAACCCGCTTTTCGTTTTACCTGATAGCCCTGCATCGTCTTGTATCGACAAACATAGTCTTTCAATGTTCGCGAGATGACATGGTGAATCCCCGGTTTTCCGTTCGCTGTCGGAGGTCCCTCATAAAACACAAAAGGCACCGAGCCTTCTCTCTCACTCACGCTGCGACCGAGCAAGTCAATCTCATTCCAATAATCTCGAATGTCTTTCTCGAAATCGCTGTGTGACTTTGTACTTAGGTTCTTAAATTTCATGCAAATTCTCCTTTATAAAAATAAAAAATCCCTACACAATGTGCAGGGACGAATTATCGCGGTACCACCCTAGTTCAGTTTAAAACTACGCTCTATGACTTTGTAACGCAAGTCAAACGCAAAGAACTACTCTCTTCATCCTTTGAGCTCCAAAGTGATTTTCAGCAAATGTTCATCTCATGTTTTCACCAACCACATGCTCTCTGCGCAATTCCATCTGCATACTGTCTTTGTCATCGCTTTTATCATTATACATTGATTCGTTTGTCGTGGCAAGCATTTTTATGACTAATTGCCGAACTTAAAAACTTCCAGCCTCAAACGATTCTTTTTGGTTTCCGAAATAAACTCGCCGATTTTAAACTTCCCGAATCCTCGGATGGACAAGACGGAAGAAGCAGCAATCATCTTCGAATTATTTTTTTCTTCAATAAAATCAACCCTCACATCTCCGCTTTGAATCAGCCGTTGCGATTTTTCTCTGGAAAGATTGAGCAAACCGGCAACGATGCTGTCCAATCGAAAAGATGCGATATTGATGATTTTTCGCTCGTATTTTCGCTCGATTTTCGGAATTTCATCCACGATGCTGAGCAAGATTTTGGTATGACGCACCTTGTTAAAATTGCTGAGCAGGAATTCATCCATCGGTTTGATGACGACGATATATGCATTTTGCTCCTCATCAAAGACGATGTCTCCGATATTTTCTCTCTCGATACCGAGCGACAAAATACTTCCGAGATAGTCGCGATGACTCAGGCTTTGCTCCTCGCGAACCGGCTCCGCTTTCACAACGGATAATACGGACTCGATATTATCAAATTCCTCGTAGCTCGGATAGAAATACACAATCCGTCTCTCCGGCTGTTCGTTTAAGCTCGTCATCGTATAATTGATTTCATCGAACTGCGGCAAAATACTCGAAAGCGCTGCCAATACATTGGGCGTCAAAAATTTACTGTGACGCATCCGGTGAGAGCGTATCGTCTGCCCGCAAAGGTCGAGCACTTTCTTTACGCTCTGTTTCAGCTCCATATCCTGAATATGATTGGTCAGCTTCTCTTTATTCATTAGAAGGACCCCAACAGCGCAAGCCGAATAATCATTCGATTCAAAAAGCTGAGCGCAACAATAAGCGCCATTGGCGTAAGGTCGATTCCGTTAAAAATCAATTTATTTCCCGTAATCTTATAGGTGAAATCCATCAATGGTGTCGTTATCTTGTTTAAAAATTTATATACGGCTTTTAACGATTCATCAAAAGGCATCCATGTCAACAATGCCTGAACAAAGATGATGAGTTGCAATAGTCTAATGGCTGAGGTTAAAATATACAATATCATACTACTGCCATCGGAAGAAACCTTTGGTCTCCAACTCCTTTTTTATGTTGCCGTCAATGTCGGTATTATCCGGAGCCAGCAAGAATATTCCTTTGGATATTTTCTTAATTCGTCCTTCCATTGCATAAATCGCACCATTTAAGAAATTGAAAATGGTCTTTGCAACTTCAGGGTCATTGATCGTTTCAAGATTTACGATGCATACTTTCTTCTCTTTAAGGCTGTCCACGATTGCCGGTGCATCTTCATCATAGCTCGCCGGTTCAAAAATCATCACCTTGATTTGACCGCCCGCAGCACCTTGTCCCAAATTCACCACCTTGTTGGATGATTGGTACTTCGGCAATGGCGTTATATCATCATCGGACTCATAGCCATCTTGAGTTTCATAATCATCTTCATAATCATCATCTGTACTTTTAAAAATCGAAAAAAAGTTTTTTGATCCTTTATCAGACATAAATTTCACCTCCGTATCTAACTATTTTTTTATAATACCATATACGATAATATTTATCAATATTTTCAACCACATTCTACATCGTACGATTTAATTTTCTTCAAAAATCGCCGAACCGATTCGTACCATATTCGCTCCCTCTTCAATCGCGACTTCAAAATCGTTGGACATTCCCATGGATAGAATCGTAAAATCTTCGTCAAAAATCGCTCTGTTTTTCAGCTCTTCAAAGTAATTTCTCAGCTTTTGAAAATACGGACGGCTTTTTTGCGCCTCTTCAAAATACGGAGCCATCCCCATCACACCGCAGATTTTTATATTCGAAAATTCATCTTTCAGAAGTTGTGCAAATTCGAACACTTCGTCCGTCGCCATCCCTTTTTTGTTCTCCTCTTCCGAAACCTTGATTTGAAGCAGGCATTTTTGAACTTTGTCGATTTTCTGCGCCTGACGGTTGATTTCTTTTGCCAAATCATATCGGTCGAGCGAATGAATCAGTTCCACCTTGTCGATGATATATTTCACCTTGTTGGTTTGCAAAGAGCCGATCAAATGAAATTCCAATTCCTCCACATGAGCGATTTGCTCATATTTGCGCTGAATTTCCTGCACTCGATTTTCGGCGATACGACTCGCACCGAGTTTTACAACCTCATCGATGGTCGGCGGCTCGATGGTTTTGGTGACCACGACCAGCTTAACTTCGGGTTTGAATTCGCTTCGCTCCGAGGCGGATTTGATTCTTGATAAAATCTCAGAGTAATTCGCTTGTAAACTCATCGTATCCTCTTCCCTTCCTTCATTCCTTGCGGATTGATAATCACTTCGTCGTATAAACCGATGCCGATACCGTCTTTTTGGTTGGATGAATCATATTTCAGTCCAATCATCTTATCGTTTCGCGCATCCATTTTTTTGATTTCTTCAAAACGCACTACGCCCGTTCGGTTGACGATGAATACTCCCTGCTTGCCTTCATACTCTGTTAAGGCGGCTGCCGGGATCGCCAAACCGTCGCTCGATTGAAAAATCAGTTTGGCAGCATATTTTCTTTTTTCAAAGAAATTGAATCGCTCATCTTCCACTCGGAAATAGCCGACGAATTTTCCATCGCTTCCTTTATAAAAGTCTTCGAGAAATGCTCGGAATCGCTTATCTTCAATTTCAATCCAAATCGGCTCCTCCGATACGATGTTGTCGATGTCTTCCGGAAAAACTTCACATGCCAGATACCATTTGAAGTTTTCAGAGATGACCGCCACCGGCTCGCCTTTTTTTATCGGAGATGAATAGTCAATGCTTGAAACATTGTGTATCTTATCCAACATCGTAACGCTCAGGTTTTTGATATTTAAAATGCTCAGCTCGCTTTCATGTCCGTCATAATACGAGGACACCAGGCCGATCATGGATGCATAGACCGTTGAATTTTTATTATTTTTCGCCTGAATCAATTTTTCTTTTTCGGCAATCAAATCCTGCTTGGTCGTCATCTTTTCATTTGGAAAATAGTATAGTTTTTTATTGTTGAGCGCCACAATTTCTTTTTTTATTTTTTCAACATATTCGATTTCGCCGTTTTGAATCCTTCCCTGCACCGTTCGATAGAGATATTCCAGCCGGTTGTTGATTTTGCTCAGCTCATTGTCGGATGTCAGCTGAACATTGTTATCCTCAAGCGATGCAATTCGATTATCCAAGAGCTCGATAAGATAGTTGTAGTTCTCGGTCGATTCATTGTTTTTGGATTTTGCAATCGGCAATCCTTTTTTGACCCGCTCCCCTTCCGGATAAATCAGCTCATAATATCCGTCGGCGGGCGCTTCAAGCACCATATCGTTTCGAATGATGACCATCGTCTTATCGGTTGCGCTTTCCACTTTTCCGAAATTGATGATATCGGTTTGAATGTTTTTTTGCTGTGCGCTTCTCAAAAGTTCTTCACCGAAATACAAAATAACAATCACGATGACGAATGCCGCTAAAATATAATCCCATTTATAACGCACTTTTTTCTTGGGCTTTCGTTTGGCATTTTTCATCGGCTTTTTGTTTTCCCGCTTTTTATTTTCCTCTCGCATCTTACTTTCCTTTATGCAAATCTAATACATCTTCATTTTCGTTTTTCTGTCTTCTCGTCATCAGTTCCCGAATCGCCTCTTTCGGATTTTTGTTTTCATACAGCACCTCAAACATCTTGTGAACAATCGGCATTTCGATATGGAGTTCCTTGGATAGCTGATTCGCAATCTGTGTGGAAGTAATGCCTTCGACAACCATGTGAATATTGTCGTGAATCTCGCCGACCATCTTTCCCTGACCGATTAGAATTCCCGCGCGTCGATTTCTGGAATGAACGGAAGTGCAGGTTACAATCAAATCGCCCATGCCCGTCAAGCCGAAGAAAGTGGATTCTTCCGCCCCCAAAGCCGTTGCCAAACGAACGATCTCGGTCATTCCGCGCGTCATCATCGCCGCTTTGGTATTGTCGCCGTAGCCGAGGCCGTCGATAATCCCGATGCCGAGCGCAATAATATTTTTGAGCGCTCCGCCCAGCTCGACACCGAGCACATCTTCATTCGTGTAGACTCGCATGAACTCATTGGACAAAGATTTTTGCACCGTCTCCATCGCCTCGTGACTTTCGGATGAAGAAACGAGCGTCGTCGGAATTGAGAGCGCCACTTCCTCCGCATGAGAAGGACCGGACAAAACGACAAATGGATTATTCGGTAAAATTTCTTTGCAGATTTGTGATGCTCGCAAGTTGGTATTTTTTTCAAGCCCTTTGGAGACATTGACCAAGACGGCATCCTCCGATATATGATTTTTGATTCGCTCGAGGATTCCGCGATTCGCCTGCGAGCTTACCGCAAGCACGATGATTTCTTTGTCCCGGACCGCTTCCTCAATATTGTCGGTATAAGATAAATTATCCGGTAATAAGACCTTGTCCAAATATTTATGATTGATTTTCGTCTGTTGCATCTGAGCAATTTGCTCCGAATCACGACCCCATAATACCACTTCATTCTGATTGAGTGCAAAAACTCTTGCCAGCGCCGTTCCCCAGCTGCCGGATCCCAAAACAACAATCTTTTTCACATCCTACCTCACTTTATGATAATTTATTTTCCGTTTTGGATAACAACTTTTTAATATTTTCCCGATGAGAAAATACAATGATGAGTGCAAAAATCATGCTCAACAAAACAATTTTCAGCTCATAACCGAAGAGAATGCTGAGCAGCGGAAAAGTACAGGTTCCTAAAATCGAGCCCAGCGACACATATCGCGTTCTCCACACAATCAGCGCAAAAACCGAAATGCTTAGAATCGCAAAGAGCGGATTGATGATGAGCGCCGCGCCGAATGAAGTCGCAACGCCTTTCCCACCTTTAAATTTTAATAAAATCGGGAAGACATGACCGAGCACGACGGCAATCCCGCATAGATAAGCCAGCTGCTCGCCACCTATTTTCGCACCGATTATCGCCGGCAACATTCCTTTGAACATATCGAGCAAAAACACGATGGCGCCGGCCTTGTTTCCCATGACTCTTCGCACATTGGTCGCTCCGGCATTTCCCGAGCCATGCGCTCGAATGTCGGATTTCAGAAATATTTTACTCAAAATAATCGACGGAGAAATATTCCCAAACAGATATGCTCCGACAAATAACAGTATCCAATATTTTTCAATGCCCATTATCTTTTTTCGCCCTTTTCTCTTTTTTTGAATATCAACGGTGTTCCATCAAAGCCGAAGTTTTCTCGAATTCGGTTTTCCAAATAACGCAAATAGGAAAAATGGAACAATTCCATATTATTAACAAAAATTGCAAATGTTGGCGGCTTAATTCCAACCTGAGTCGCATAATAAATTTTGAGTCGCTTGCCCTTGTCCGACGGCGGCTGATTGAGCAGCACCGCTTCCCCGATAACATCGTTGAGCACGCCGGTCGGCACTCGCTTGGAAGCCTGCTCCACCACATAGTTCACTTTTTCGATAATCTGCCCGAATCGCTGACCCGTCAATGCCGAAATAAATATGATGGGTGCATACGGCATAAATGGTAATTCTTTTCGAATGTCTTCGATATAATTATCCATCGTCTTATCATCTTTTTCCGGCAAATCCCATTTGTTGACCACAATGATGCTGCATTTTCCCGCATCATGCGCCATACCGGCAATTTTGCTGTCCTGCTCGGTGATTCCTTCTTCCGCATCGATGACAATCAGCACGACATCCGCTCGCTCAATCGCGGTGTAGGAACGAATAACGGAATACTTTTCGATATTCTCGTCAATTTTGCTCTTTCGTCTGATTCCCGCCGTATCGATGAAAAGATATTTTTGTTTGTTGATGGTCTTGTAAGTATCGATGGCATCGCGCGTCGTTCCCGCTATCGGACTGACGATAACACGCTCTTCGCCCAATATCTTATTTAAAATGGAAGATTTTCCGGCATTGGGTTTTCCGACAATCGCCACCTTGATAGCATCATCATCCGATTCGGTGTTGCTCTCCTTTGGAAATTTCGCAACCACCTCATCGAGCAAATCGCCGAATCCGAGTCCGTTGACTCCCGAAACGGCATAGGGTTCACCCATTCCCAATTCATAAAGATTATAGAAATCAGGCGGCAAATCTCGATTGTCCACTTTGTTGGCAACGAGGATGACCGGCTTTTTTGTTTTTCGAAGCATGACCGCAATATCCAAATCCTGTGGCGTCACTCCGATTTTTGCATCCACGACGAATAAAATCACATTCGCCATATCCATCGCAAGCTCCGCCTGCTCTCTCATTTTACTGAAAATCAGTTCTTCGTTGTTCGGCTCGATTCCGCCCGTATCCACAACAATAAAATAATTGTTGAGCCATTCCGCTTCCGACAGTATTCTATCTCTCGTCACCCCCGGGGTATCTTCTACAATTGAAACTCGCTTGCCGACAAGTTTGTTGAAAATCGTCGACTTGCCGACATTGGGTCTTCCTACAATCGCTACAATTGGTTTCACAAGCTTTTTCCCTCCAATATATTTCTGATTAAATCTTTTCCGTTGATTTCATTGACTACCACCGAAGTATCCAATGCTTTTTCAATATCCGGTATTTTCAAATCGTCGAGAAAAACCGGCTCGTCCGCTCGAAACATCACGCGCGGCAAAAACAAGGCATCTCCCAAGTCGATGTCTTTGAGCTGTTTGATTAAATCGCCGCCCGTAATCAATCCCGCAACGGTTATCGTCTCTCCGAAAAAATCATTTCGAATTTTAATCACCTGAATCTCAACCGATATCTTCTTCATGATTTCTTTCGCCATTTGGCTCATGAAATCGAATGCGGAATATCCGGTCGCAATCGTAATCTTTGAAAATCGGCCGGATAATTTCAAATTCAAGCTCGACAATTCATACTTTATTTCACTCTCCAGCTTTTTAATCAGTCCGACTCCGTTCTCAAGCTGAATGTAATCTTCATATTCTTCGCTGCTGGGCAGCTCCTTCTGAGCCGTTACATAAAATTCATCCGATGCAAAGACGAATCGTGTGCCGTATCGTTGATAAAATTCTTTTTGATAGCCCTCAATCTGCTCAATCAATTCCAAAGAGGATTCTTTATCAAACAATTTGAGCGGCGCGAGTCCGTCTCGATACTTCGTCAATCCGACCGGAACGACCGCCACCGATTCCATCTGCGGATAATAATTGACCAAGTCCCGAATCGTTCGCTCCAGTTCTTTTTTGTCATTGACATCCGGAATGCATACGATTTGACCATTCATCACGATGCCGACCGATGCGAGTTTTTCGATATTCTCATTGATTTTTGAAGCAAATCGATTTTTGAGCATGCGAACTCTCAGCTCCGGATTGGTCGTGTGGACGGAAATATTGATTGGACTGATGCGATATTGAACCAGCTTGTCGATATCCTTATCCTTCATATTGGTCATCGTGATAAAATTGCCCTGCAAAAAGGACAATCTGGAATCATCATCCTTGATATAGAGCGTCTCACGCATACCTTTCGGCAGTTGGTCTATGAAACAAAAAATACATTTGTTGCTGCAACTTTTGACCTCATCGATAATAGGATTGGAAAATTCCAAGCCGAGTTCTTCATCAAAATCCTTCTCGATTTCATAGATGACTATCTCGCCGTCCTGATGCTGTATCTCCAATTCAACATATTCATCCGCTTCCAAATAACTGTATTCAATCGTGTCCTCCACAGGGACTCCGTTGAGCGATAAAATCAAATCGCCCGCCTGTATCCCTAAATCTTCCGCGATGGAATTTTTTCGAATATGATGAATGATATTTTTATTTTTTGATGCCTTTAACTCCATTGTACTCCTTCATAGGAATTCTTTGTAAAATTTTTCCCTATCCTATTATTGTAACATAGATATTTGTATGATTAAACTTTTATTTTTTTGAAATACTCCACCGTCGCTCGCTCATACTTATTATCTTTCGGATGATAATACACTCTATCTTTAATAGCGCTCGGCATATAATTCTGCTCGACATAGGAATTCGGAAAATCATGCGGATATAGATAGCCGATTCCTTTGCCCAACCCTTCTTTCTCCTGCGTGCTTACGGCATTTAGAATATTTTTTGGAATCTCGGTGATGTTGAGCTCCTGCAAATCCTGCATCGCCATATTGATTGCTATATATGCGGAATTTGACTTCGGCGCCGTGGCAAGCAAAATCGTCGCCTGCGCCAATGGAATTCGCGCTTCCGGAAATCCGAGCATATAGGCTGCATCGACGCAGGATTTTACAATCGTAATCGCATTGGGATAAGCCAATCCCACATCTTCGCAGGCAATCACGAGCAATCGTCTGGCAATCGACTCCAAATCTTCGGCATAGCAAAGACGCGCCAAATAATGAATCGATGCGTCGGCATCGGAGCCGCGAATCGACTTTTGAAATGCGCTCAGCAAATCATAATGGCTCGTAGAATTTCTATCGTACTCAATCGCTTTGGAGCTGCTGATATTCTTTACAAATTCCCGATTCAAAAAAATCGAATCCTGCCCTTCCGAAAGCTCGACCATCAGTCCCAGAATCGAAAGGCTCTTTCGGAAATCGCCGTTGGAAGCGGAAACAATCATCCGAAGCGCTTCCTCTTCATATTGAATCGAAACGGAAGAATAATTTTGTATCGTTTTTTTGAGACCCAACAAAATATCTTCATCGGAAAGCGGCTTGAACTCCACGACCTGCATTCTGCTCAACAGCGATTTATACACATGAAAATAAGGATTTTCCGTCGTATTGGCAATCAGAACAACCTTTCCTTTTTCAATATACTCCAGCAAAAGTTGCTGCTGCTTTTTATTAAAATTGTGAATCTCGTCCAGCAAAATCACAACGCTCTGCTCACTGAGCAAACCCGTTTGAGTTTCGACGATATCGCGAATATCCTGTGTCTTGGCATAGGTCGCATTCAATCGATAGGAAAGCATGTCCGCATTATTGATCAAGATATTCGCCAGAGTCGTCTTGCCCGTTCCCGGCGGCCCGTAAAAAATCAGATTCGTCACCTTGCCTTGCTGATAGAGTTTCGGAATAAGCATATCCTTTCCTAAAATATGACTCTGCCCGACCATGTCTTCCAATTTTTGCGGCCGTATTTCTTCATAAAAAGGTTTTTTCATTTTCTTCCACCAAATGAAAGGACCGGGTTTTCCGGTCCTTTGAATTATTTTCTGATTCTGTCCAATTCTTCCATTAACTTGTCATTCAAGACTCGGATATGCGTTCCCTTCATACCCAATGAGCGAGAGTCGATGACGCCCGCACTCTCAAATTTTCGAAGTGCATTGACGATAACGGAGCGAGTGATGCCCGCTCTGTCCGCGATTTTACTTGCTACGAGCAGTCCTTCCGAGCCGTTGAGTTCTCTGAAGATGTGGTCAACCGCTTCAAGTTCTGAGTAAGACAATGTACCAATCGCCATTTGAACCACCGCAATCTTGCGTAATTCTTCTTCCATCTCCTCACTCTTCGAGCGGAGAATTTCAAGTCCGACTACGGTTGCCGCATATTCCGCAAGCACCAAGTCGCTGTCGTCGAATTCTTTTTCATAACGGGAAAGCAACAGAGTGCCGAGGCGTTGTGCATTTCCGATAATCGGAACGATGGTTACCAATTTGTTGTAGCTGGAGATTTCGCCCTTGAGCACTTCCAACAATTTTTCTCTTGTCAAATTGGATACCGTCTCCGTGATTTTGTTAATCGCTTCGACATGGTCATTCGGGAATTTTCTGTCGCCGGTCGCATCATCGATGATGATGGAACTGTCCTCTTCATGAGTTAAAGATGAACCGAGCACCTTCCCTTTTGAAGAGATAACATATACATTGGAGCCCAACACTTCGTTCAGAATTCCGCTCAAATCCGGGAACGAAACCGGGTTTACACCCGAGTTTTGTAAAATTCTATTGATTTTTCTTGTTTTGTCTAATAATTGATTTGACATTAATTCACATCCTTTATGTTCTTGTTCTTGTAATTTTTCAAAATCTTATATCACTATCACTATTTAAGCATATTTTGGTAGCAAATTCAACCCTAATTTTGATTTTATTGCACTCGATTCCTTCATTATAAATGCGTGCTCTCTTGTGATTAGTCTTCTCTATTTCTTTTTTATCTTTGAATTTGCACAACTATTGTTGCTACATACTTCAACCGGTCCTGACTTTGTGACCTTTTCTACGATAATCGAATCACAGAGATTACATTTTTTATTCAACGGCTTGCCCCAAGTTGCAAAACGACAGCTTGGGAAGTTGGAACAACCGTAAAATACTTTTCCTTTTTTGGATTTTTTTACAATGATTTCACCGTCATCGCAATTTGGACATTTTACACCGATTTTTTCAAGAACCGGTTTGGTGTTTTTACATTCCGGATAATTCTTGCAAGCCATAAATTGTCCGAATCGTCCGTGACGAATGACCATATTGGAGCCGCAAAGCTCACATATCTCATCCGTCTCTATCACCACCGCAGCGATTTTTTCAAGTTGGTCCTCCGCAACTTTGACCGCTTCATCCAATGGCGGATAAAATTTTGCAATAAAATCTTTCCAATTCTCTTCGCCGTCCTCAATCATGTCGAGTTCATTTTCCATCTCGGCTGTGAAATCAATATCAACAAACTTTGTGAAGTTTTGCTCCATAATTGAAGTCACTACATCCCCAAGCTCCGTGATGTAAAGTGCATTGCTTTTCTTTGTAATATAGCCTCGAGAAATGATCGTGGTAATCGTCGGCGCATAGGTACTAGGCCGTCCGATTCCTTTTTCCTCCAAAACTTTTACCAAAGTAGCCTCGGTATAACGCGGAGGCGGTTGTGTAAAATGTTGTGACGGGTTGATTTTTTTGACCTTGTATTGATTTCCTAAAGTGAATTTAGGAATCAAAACCTCTTCGGATTTTGCAAATGAATATACTTTCAAAAAGCCTTCAAATTTTAATTTGCTCCCACTGGCTTTGAAAATATTTCCTTCAATATCACCGTCGATATTCTGCGTATCAAATACCGCATCGGCCATCGAACATGCGATGAAGCGCTCCCAAATCAATTTGTATAATTTGTACTGGTCATTGGAAAGCGAATCCCGAATCTCATCCGGTGTGTATTGAATATAACTCGGTCGAATACATTCATGCGCATCTTGGATTTTCTTTCCTTTTTTTCCGGTATGCACATATCTTTTATAATAATTTTTCCCAAAATTGCTTTCGATATATTCTTTGGATGCCATCAGCGCTTCATCCGAAATTCTTTGTGAGTCGGTTCTTATATAAGTGATAAGACCCACCGAGCCTTTTCCTTTAATATCGACTCCTTCATAAAGCTGCTGTGCAAGCATCATCGTTTTCTTGGTCGCAAAAGACAGTCTGTTTCCCGCCTCCTGCTGCAACAAGCTCGTTGTAAAAGGCTTCGGCGCGCTGCGCTTACGCTCTTTTTCTTCAATCGCGATAATTTTTATTTCTTTATTTTTAATTTCTTCAACGATGCTTTGCGTTTCTTTTTCCGTCTTGAGCTCTTTTTTGGTCTTTTTACCATGATATTTGAACTTCGCAGTTTTCTTATCATCACCGACTACATCAAGCTCCAGATTCCAAAACTCTTCAGGAACGAATTGCTCGATTTCTCGCTCTCGGTCTCGAATAATTTTGGTCGCAACCGACTGAACACGGCCGGCACTGAGTCCTTTTTGCACCTTGCTCCAAAGAATCGGACTGATTTTGTAGCCGACCAAACGGTCGATTACTCTTCTCGCTTGTTGTGCATCGACGATGTCCATATTTATTTTTCTCGGATTTTTGATAGCTGCATTCACAGCCGATTTCGTAATCTCATTAAATTCTATTCGTTCAACTTTCTCCTGCGGAATGCCGAGCAAAAACGCCAAGTGCCAAGATATCGCTTCACCTTCTCGGTCGGGGTCGGTAGCCAGATAGACAACATCGGCTTTCTTCGCCTCTCTTCTCAAATCCGCAACCACATCGCCTTTGCCGCGAATCGTAATATATTGCGGCTCGAAATTATTTTCAACATCCACCCCCAATTTGCTCTTCGGCAAATCTCGGACATGACCGATTGAAGCTTTGACGGTATAATTCTTTTTGCCCAAAAATTTTTCAATTGTTTTTGCTTTTGCAGGTGACTCTACAACAACAAGTTTCTTTGACATTTTTCACCTCAATGATATTGTATAGGTGTTATTACCTAAATCCTTTATTATCCCTTTTAATTCTAATACGCCCAGAGTTCCTATTATATATTTAATATTTTGATTTGTAAAGAACGAAATTTCTTCATTTGTCAATACCCCATGCTCCGAAAGCACATCATAAATCGCTTTTTCATCTTCGGAAAGCTTGATTTCAGACAATTTTTCTTTTGCCTTCGGTATATAATAAGGAAATTCTTCCATTATATCCTGCAGCTCCGTCACCATTTTTGCTCCCGTCTTGATAAGACGATTCGTTCCGGTGCTGTTCAGCGAATTGATATTTCCCGGTATGGAAAAAATCATCTTGCCTTGCTCAAGCGCAAAATCCACCGTCGTGAGCGTTCCGCTTTTTTCACCGGCTTCGACAATCAACAATCCGTCGGACAATCCGCTGATTAGACGATTGCGCTGCACAAAATGAAAAGGCAATGTGGACATTTGCGGCGCAAATTCCGAAACGATTAAATTGCCGTCATCCAAAATCTGTTTCGCATACTTGATATTGGTACGCGGATAGATATTGTCAATCGCTGTACCGAGAATGGCGATGGTTTTTCCGTTGTTTTCCGTCGCTCCCTTGTGACTCAAAGTATCGATTCCGAGTGCCAAACCGCTCACGATGACGACTCCCTCTTTCGCCAACTCGGAAGCAAATTTGGTCGCGGCATATCTCCCGTAAGCCGTCGGCTTTCTGCTGCCTATCATGCCGATAGAAAACTCATTCAACAATCCTACATCCCCTCTATAATATAGAAGGTATGCCGGATCAGGCATCTGCGTCAAAAAAGTCGGAAAAATATCATCTTCACAACTTACGAATGAAACTTCGGACTGACTCATATCCTTTTGAATTCTGTCGATGTCGGCAAAAGCCTTCGCAATTTTTGCCGCTTTTCGACTGCCGATTGTCTCAAGCAATTCTTTTTCATCGTAAAAGCCTTTTTCATCGATGATGCTTTTGAGCATTCGGTATTCCGGATATTCAATGCCTGCCTGATGCAGCGCAAGTACTCTTAAATCCATATTACCCCCAATACTTTTGCAATGGTTTTCGAAAGCCGAGCGCCTCGGACAGATGCTGCAATTCGATTCGCTCGCTGTTTTCCAAATCCGCAATCGTGCGTGAAACGCGAAGCAATTTGTGATAGCTGCGCATCGACAATTTGTTTCGCTTGAATATCAAATCCAAAAAATCACTTGCATCGTCGGATAGGATACAGTAGGTCTCAATCATCTTGGACGGAATCGAATCATTGTAGGTAAATCCTAATCCGCGATATCTTTTCTCCTGGATTGCTTTAGCACGAAGTACACGCTCTCGCATCGTTTCACTTTTTTCCACCAAGCTGCTGTCTTTGATCTCCTGCAAATTGGACGGAATCATCTCGACAAAAATGTCAAAACGGTCGAGCAGCGGCGTCGATGCTCTTCCCAAATAACTCTTGATACGATGCTCCTGGCAGGTACATTCTTTGTAGGGATTATTGTAATTTCCGCATGGACATGGATTGCAGCAGGCGACGAGCAGAAAATCGCAGGGATAAGTATTTACATTTTTGATTCGGCTAATCGTAATCACCTTATCTTCAATCGGCTGTCGTAATGCTTCAAGCGTTTTTTTGTCAAACTCCAACAGCTCGTCCAAAAACAAAACGCCCTTGTGCGCCAAAACCACTTCACCGGGTGTCGAAGAATTTCCGCCGCCTATCAGCGCCTTCATCGTCACCGTATGATGCGGTGAGCGAAAAGGCTTCTTGCGATTCAAAATATCTTCATTGATAAAACCCGTTCCGCTGTATATTCGGCTCACATCCAAATATTCTTCTTCGGTCAGATGCCCCATGATGCTCGTCATGCGTTTGGCGATGAGCGTCTTTCCGCTGCCCGCCGCACCAATCATCAGCATATTGTGATTGCCCGCCGCACAAATTTCACTCGCGCGCTTCGCCACAAGAGCGCCTTTGACATCTTCAAAATCAAATTCAAAATCCGTAGATATATTTCGAATTCGGGAAGTCACTTTCGGAATCAAAACATCTCCACGCAAATGCGCTAAAATTTCAAGCAGGTTTTTGACCGCAATAATTTCTATCCCATCTACAATTTCGGCTTCTTCAATATTTTCATAAGGAACGAATATGCGCTCAATCTCCTCATTGTCACGCGCATTGATGATAAAAGGAACGATTCCTTTGACCCCGACGATTTCTCCGTTGAGCGAAAGTTCTCCGACAAAGGCGCTGCGCTTGTATTCCTCCGAGCAAATCGCATATTCCGCGGACAAAATGCAAAGCGCAATCGGCAAATCGTAATGAGAACCTTCCTTTTTAATATCGGATGGCGAAAGGTTGATAATGATTTTTTGTTTCGGAAAATTAAGCCCGCTGTTCAAAATTGCGGATTTGATACGGTCTTTGGATTCCTTGACGGATGCATTGGGAAGCCCGACGATATTCATAAAGGGCACGCCTCTTGAAATATCCGCCTCCACCGTCACCGTATAGCCGTCGATTCCATCCAAAGCACAGGTAAAATTTTTGTAAAACATAAATCCCCCACTAAAATGCATCTACATAATGTTCAATCTTTCCTGTTTGTGTATAATATTCAATTACATCAAATCTCGTTTCTCGAAAAGAAATGCTTTTGGCGGCAATAAACTCTCGCGCCGCATGTCGCAATTTGTTTTGCTTGGATTTGTTGACCGCCTCGCGCGCCGAGTAGAAAAAGTCGTTTTTCCTCGTTTTCACTTCGACAAACACGAGAATGTCCCGCTGCATCGCTACAATATCCAGTTCGCCGGCTTTGACACGGAAGTTGGTATCCAAAATACGATAGCCTTTTTGAACAAGATAATCCCTTGCAATTTTCTCTCCGAAATCACCGATATTTTTTGTTGTTTTCATCATAGCTTTATCCAATATCTCTGACGGATAATACCATCTATCTCCACTTCATTTTCAAATATCCCGCCGTTTTTTTGAATCACTTTCGCTGAGGCTATATTGTCTTTATCGCAGGTGATAAGACAATCGCTCATTCCCATATCTTTACAAATCAAAAGTGCTTCGGCAAGCATTTTTGCCGCATAGCCTTTCCTTCTTTCCGACGGTAAAACTGAATAGCCGATATGACCACCAAGTTGCAATAAAAATTCATTTAAGCGATGTCGAATATTTACCAGTCCGACCAATTTACCGTTGGAATTGACAGCCAAGTAGGTCGTCGCCGGAACAAAGCCTTCCCGCACACTCTCTTCAAATCGGTCATTTTGAACCCGCTCGAGCCAGCTTTCATAAGTGTTGAAATCTCCCAAGCCTCCGCTACCGTTTATTGATGCAATCCTATTGGCCGCCTCCGTCTCCTGTTTATATCGAATGACCTGCTCTTTGTACTCCTCATTTGGAAATATAAGTTGAATTTTCATTTTTCCCCTCGCATCCGTTTAATTTTTATTATTTCACATTCTTAAAACGCAAGCAGAAATCACCATGCCGTTTTCAATTTTATTTTCAAACTTTCTTACATATCATAACATATTAAGTTTATGTAAACAACAAAAAATAGTTTTAAAAACTATTTTTTGCCGTTTTATACTGAAATTCTACAAACAAATACAAAAAATTCCGGTTGCAACATTCGATTTCACTTTGCCGAATTCATTGCATTTTTATATTTTGTTTTTCAAACTCAATACATTTTAAGTTTTTAATATTTCAAGACTTCCTATTTTGAAAAATGATAGTATGCCTGATAAGTCATATAGACATCGATTTTGCTCACAAGCTCATGCGGCGCATGCATGCTGAGCACCGGTGTACCGCAATCCACAACTTCCGCACCGTAGTTCGCCAAAATATATGCGATGGTTCCGCCGCCGCCTTGGTCAACCTTTCCAAGTTCTCCGGTTTGCCATACGACTTTGTTTTTGTCAAAGACGGTAGCAACTTCATGCAGATATTCCGCATTGGCATCGCTGCAGCCGCCCTTTCCTCTGGAGCCGGTATATTTTGTAAGCACCACGCCATCGCCGAGCGTCGCCGTATTGTTTTTCTCAGTCGCTTCCGGGAAGCTCGGATCCAAACAGCAGTTTACATCCGCCGACAACACTTTTCCGTTTTTGAACGCTCTTTTGAGCTTAAGCTCGCAATAGCCGCCTTCAAGTGCCATCAATTCCGCCAAACAATTTTCAAAGAACTTGGACTCCATACCGGTGTTTCCTTGAGAGCCGACCTCTTCCTTGTCCATAAAAATCGCACATGCGGTTTGAACCGGCTTTTTCACATCCAAAATCGCTTTGAGACTTGTAAATGCACAAACTCTGTCGTCATGACCGTAAGCGGCAATCATCGAGCGGTCAAATCCGACCTCTCTTGCCTTTCCTGCCGGCACGATTTCAAATTCCGCAGTCAAAAAGCTCTTTTCGCTCAAATTATATTTTTTCTTCAACAAATCCAAAATCGCATTTTTGATCGGCTCTTTCTCCACATTTTTCGCCGGCTTGTTTCCGACAACCACATTGAGCTGCTCGCCGTTAATTACTTCCGACGCTTTTTTCTGCAATTGATCCGCTGACAGATGAATCAGCAAATCGTTGATGAAGAATACAGGGTCTTTTTCATCATCGCCGATTGAAATTTCAACTTTTTTGCCGTTTTCGTCAAATGCAACGCCATACAACGCAAGCGGAATGGTCGCCCATTGATATTTTTTAACTCCGCCGTAGTAATGCGTTTTGAGAAGCGCCATATTACCATCTTCATAAAGCGGATTCTGCTTCAAATCCAATCGCGGTGAATCGATGTGCGAGCCCACCAAATTAAATCCGTTCTCCAAAGAATTCTTTCCAATTACAAAAAGAGCTACCGATTTTTCACGATTGACCGCAAAAACCTTTTGCCCTTGAACAAGTTTCTTTCCTTTTTTTATTAAAGCATCCAAATCTTCAAAGCCGTTTTCCTTCGCTTGCTTAATAATTTCTTTCGCACAGGTTCTCTCCGTTTTGGATGAATCCAAAAAATCCATGTACTCCTTCGCAAATTTGTCGACCGCCTTTTCCTTTGCCGCGGTCAAAGTTTCCCAAGCATTTGTTTTTTTCATCTTTTTCTCCTTCACTATTTTGTAGGTACCACAACTATTTCCGTCGCATCCCCTAATTCGTCCTGCAGTTCATAAATCACACTGGTTTTCGGATCCGCATTTCTGCTCTCTCCCATAATAATTTTGTGAATCCGATTCTTTCTGGCAAAATTAAGCAAAGCCTCTTTAATATTATCCGCTTTCAAAATCGACACGCTCGCCTTAAATTGATTGCACAGATGAATAAGATATTCCAAAGCTTCTCCGGATTCTTCATCGGTAATCACACTGTTCTTGAGGATGTGTATAACAAAAATATCAGATTGCTTCTCGTCGATTTGTTCCATTGCATTATAAATCAATCGGTCACATTTTTTCTGATCCGTCACACAAACCATGACATTCGATTTTTCCACAGTCACCTCCACGAAAATTATTATATCATATTTTCGTTAAAACAAACGGATTCTTTATAAAGCTTTTGTAAAAATCTTCGGCAGAAGTCTTTAGGAAAAGTCATTAGATATATACCCTATCACGATTCTAAAACAAGCATTACTCATCTCAATACTTTTTATAATTTAAACTTGTTGTAATCCAAAAACAGATTTCAAAACGCGATGGAAAATAAAATTTGCATCATCGCTTTTTATGTCCCTTCCCTAATTCCGAAGCTTTTACCCGCTATTTAGCAGTTTTTCTCCATCAATTACATTATCTTTGATATACTGAGCCCACTCTGAGAGTAGAGCATCATATCGTTTCCCGAAATAGTCTTCAAAAGTCGTACTTTCTTTGGTTCTAATTCCTAAATACAACATTTTTTCAAGCCCATAACGCTCAATCATAAATACACAAAAGCTATAATTGGCAAAAACATTATTATTATTTGCAACGGAAATATTATCATTTAGCGCTTCAATTTTGTTGTAAATATCTATATTTTTTAAGACCATCTCATCTTTGAATCTTATCCCAAGTGAGTTAAAAATCAAAAACACTTGTTGACGATTTCTCGGTTCTTTTATCCATTGAGATAAATTGCTTTCATCTACATTTTTTGACATCACTTCATTGGATATCTTATAAATTCTATCCCATTGATTGTTCTGTTTTTCATTTACGGAATACAAGGTCATCTTCACAAATTCTTCCATATCAGCACCTTCGGAATAAACATAGTTCAGATAGCTGTCAACTCCATCCAATGCCCACATCGGTCGCTCTACCGCTACTTTATAGTGTTGAAAAACTGCATTTAATAAATAGTGATTGTACTCAGACATTTGGGCATTAGGTATTTTTAGGAAGATTTTATTTGCCCCACTCACATGATAATTGTGCGAATTGGAGCTGTCCAAATAGTAAACAACTTTTGGTACATTCGTTAGTATATGCTGATATTCTTTATAAAAATTCGGAGCATCCTTTTTTATAACCTCTAAATTATTCGCGATATCCTTTTCAAAGGTAAAAATCATTTGTTCTATTTCATGCGCAGAATCATATTTTTCATAGCGTTTATATTTGTCATCCTTCTCCATGACAATATTCAAAGTAAATCCGCCAATTTTTCTTTTTGTATCGACTACGATTTTTGAAAAAGGATGCTCTGAAACATAAATTCCGTTTGTAGCATCATAAAACTTGGACATATAATCCAAAGAAATATTATGTTCCTTCGCCCAAGGCTTTATATCTTTAAGCTCTACATTCTCCAAAAGCTTTTCTTTTTGATTGTTATCCAAAAAAAATCGTACGAGACTATACGACGCATCCTTTAGGTTCTTCGCTTCTTGTTTCGTACAATACGAAGGATAGAAACGGATTCCGAAAAGAGAGAATTCATTTTCTCTATAATATGAAGCAAAATCAGTTGAACTTCTCATTTTAAGATTAGCATCTGTTATATTATCGAAATTTGCATCTTGAGAATTCTCTTCAAAAATTATTCGGTATAAACCTTCCAATTTCCAATTATCATAAATGTCTAATGTGTGTTTTATCAATTCTTTTCTAAACTTTTCGCTCCCAACGGAATTTGGTGTAGCCGATACTTTGTCATTTTCTGTTGAAATGTACTGTCTTTTGTCAACAACAATATAGGCTCCTTTTATCTTATAAAAACTGTTTATCCTTCCCACATCCAAAAGAATTTTTTCATA
>JBGZSM010000073.1:0-39197 GCA_041853585.1 Filifactoraceae bacterium | reverse complement strand
TCATGCCATCAAGACTCGTTTCTCTTTTGGTCTTGACGGCATCCGACTAAATTCTGTTCTGCAAGTACCCGTTCCATGTGTTGAATTTAGTGCTTTTCAATTTTTTCTACAAAATATGCATTTGCTATTGCAATTTAGGTCTTTCTAATTAGATTTAGTATTACATTCTTATCCTAAATTTATTTCCAATGTCTGAAAAAATTTATTGTCCAATTCCAAAGAAGGCATTGGCATTTTTAAAAGTGATGTTGCACAATTCCTCATACGGCATTTGTAAAATTTCGGCCGCCGTTCTCGCAACATATTCGACATACATCGGATTGTTTCTTTTGCCACGCTTCGGAACGGGCGAAAGATATGGCGAGTCGGTTTCAATCAACAATCGATCGAGCGGCACATGCCGAATCGCTTCCGGCAAATTTTTCGCGTTTTTGAAAGTGAGCGGCCCCGCAAAAGAAATATATCCGCCTAAATCCAAATATCCTTTAAGCATCTCGGTACTTTGACTGTAACAGTGCAAAACGAATCTCGAATTTTTCGTATGGGCTTTGACAAGCTCAAAAGTATCCTGCGATGCGTCGCGGGAATGGATGATATAGGGCATCTTGAGTTCTTCCGCCAATTCAATCTGCTCAATGAACCATTTCTTTTGCACATCCTTCAGCGCAAAATCATAGTAGTAGTCTAGTCCGATTTCGCCAATAGCAACGACTTTTTCTTTTTGCGAAAGCTCACGCACGATTTGTATCTGCTCCGGCGTTATGGAGCTTGCCTCATGCGGATGAATTCCGACCGCTGCATAGATAAAGTCATATTTCGACGCCAGCTCGATGGAGCGTTTTGCACTTTCCAAAGAATACGCCACATTGACAAATCGTTTGACATCGCTTTGGCGAATCTGCTCCAGCAATTCGTCGCGGTCTTCGTCAAAAGCCTCATCGTCAACATGGGCATGAGTATCAAATAACATTATCGCACCTCTGCTCCCGAAATTATTTTTTGTAAGGACAATACTTCAAGCGCCGAATCGTCATCGGTCGATGCGGAAAGTATCATTCCCTCCGACATCAAGCCGCGAATTTTGACCGGCTTGAGATTGGCAACGATGACCACTTTTTTGCCGAGCAATTCTTCCGGCTTGTAGAATTTTGCAATACCGGATACAATTTGTCGCTCCTCGCTGCCGAGTTTGAGCTTGAAAACCAACAATCTGTCCGCATTCGGATGTTTGGAACATTCCAGCACTTCCGCCACGCGCAGCTCGAGTTTTTCAAAATCTTCGTATGCAATCTCCGGCTTGTGCTCAATCGGTTTTTCCTGCGGTTTTTCCTGCGGTTCTTCCTTCGGTGCAAAAAGCTCCTCCAAAAACTCGGTATCTTTTTCGATATCGATTCGCGGGAATAACTGTTCGCCTTTTTGAATGCTCGTTCCCTCTTTCATCAATCCGAAAGTTTTTGCGGATTCAAAAGTTTGAAGCTCCGGCGCTACGGAAATTTGCTCAAAAATTTTGCCCGATGTGTCTTGAAGCATGGAGCTCATCATCACCGCCACGATGCGCAAGCTCTCCACTAAATTGTATAAAACAGTCGCAAGCTCGTCTTTTTTCTCCTCGTCCTTTGCCAACGCCCAAGGCATCGTTTCGTCGATATATTTGTTGCAACGACGCACGACTTTGTTGATTTCTTCAAAGGCATCGCTGAATCGAATATCGTCCATCGCATCATCGACTCGTTGATACAATTCGGATGTGAGTGCAACCAATTCGTCATGATAGCCGCCCTTGACTTTCGGCGCCGGCAATTTTGCGTCGAAATATTTTTCAACCATCGTAGTTGTTCTGGAAAGCAAGTTGCCGAGGTCGTTCACCAAGTCGGAATTGATTCGCATCAAAAAGTTGTGATTCGTATAATTTCCATCCTGGCCGAATAGAAATTCGCGAAGCAGGAAATACTTGAGCGCATCCACGCCGTATCGCTCGATCAAAGGCTCCGGATAAACGACATTGCCTTTGGATTTACTCATCTTGTCTTTGGAGAACATAATCCATCCGTGACCGAATACCTTGTCCGGCAACGGCAGGTCGAGCGCCATCAGGAGCGCCGGCCAGATAATCGTGTGGAAACGCACGATTTCTTTTCCAACCAGATGCACATTCGCCGGCCAATATTTTTGAAATTCCTCGGCATTTTCTCCATAGCCGAGCGCAGTGATATAGTTGCATAGCGCATCAATCCAAACATAGATAACATGCTTGTCGTCAAAAGGCACTTTGACTCCCCAGTCAAAAGTGGTTCGGGTCACTGACAAATCATCCAAACCTTTGCTGAAGAAATTGCTCAGCATCTCATTTTTTCGGCTCTCCGGATAAACAAAGTGCGGATGTTCACGATAATAATCTTCCAATCGCTTTTGATATTTTGAAAGTCGGAAGAAATAGGACTCTTCCTTTCTCATCTCCACTGGTCTGCCGCAATCCGGACAGTTGCCGTCCACCAGTTGCGCCTCCGTCCAAAAAGCCTCGCAAGGAACGCAGTAAGAGCCTTCATAATGACCGAGATAAATATCGTCTTGGTCGTACAGCTTTTGGAAAATATCCGCCACCTGCTTTTCGTGGTCGGCATCGGTGGTACGAATAAATTGGTCGTAGGAAATATCCATCTTTTCCCACAGCTTTTTGATGTCGGCAATCATATTGTCGAGATATTCTTTCGGGGAAAGTCCCGCTTTCTCGGCGGCTTTTTGAATTTTTTCGCCATGCTCGTCCGTTCCCGTCAGAAATTTTACATCATAGCCGGTGAAGCGTTTGTATCTTGCCAAAGTATCTGCCGCGACGGTGCAGTAGGTATGCCCGATATGCAACCTTCCACTCGGATAATAAATCGGCGTGGTAATATAAAATGGTTTTTTCATTCAGTCTTCTCCTTATTTATCGATAAAATCCAGCTTGACGATTTTGCTTGCGTCAAAATTTGAATTTTTGTTGTTTACTTCAAAGCTCGTATGCCCTTTCAAAATCCACTTTTCGCCGTTCTTGTAGTAGTTTTTGAGAATGTCGAGCAATTTATGATAATTTTCTCCATCCGGTAAAGTGTAGCGCATGTCGAGCATCTGCATGATGAGGCTCGGCTCGAATTCCAGATAAGAAAAAATATAAATCAGATTCTTGAGCTGAATCATCTCATCTTGGTCAAGCGAGTTGCTCTGTGTCAAAATATCCGTCGCCTGCTTGAGATAGATGGAATCTTCGAAGAAGAAAATATTGCCTCTCGCTTCAATCTCCTGCTCACTCATATTTTTGTAGTCTTTGATATTCTCGTTTTGAATGTCAATCAGATACTTGGTGAACTCAATCATGCCGTGATTGATGTAGTCATCCGAAATCATCACCATCGGATAAAGAACCGCAAGCGGTTTCTGTTTTCTCATAAAGGAGACCGACAGAATTTTTTCGATATATTCTTCCGGTTTCTCCCCCAACAGCTCGCCGTACAATTCTTCTTTTTCTTTGATTTTATCATAGAGCAAATGCTTCGGATAAGCACCGTAGGAATTTGCGAAAGCGATGACGGTCTTATTGATTTTGGAATTGAGCGCATTGAATTTGGATATTGTTGCAAAATCCGTCTTCATCGCAATTTCGTAAAATTCTTTCGGGATGACCAGACAATGCGAACCATGCTCATTGACTCTTGCCAAGAGCGCTTTCTTCTGCAGATAATCAATTTGATTTTCCGCATCCTCGCTGAGCATCGTATCCACAAACAATTTTCCGTCGGAATAAATCACCTTGCCCAAATGCGACATCATTTCATTGTCGAGCAGCTTGAGCATATCTTCAAAATAGCGCGGCAAATTCGGCAAGAGTTTTTCAATAATCGCATTTTTGCTGTCCATTTTTCCATATTCGGTCTTGGTATAATTTGCAATCTCCTGAATATGCTCGATTGAAAACATCGTACTCAAATCATAGGGCTTGTGATAGGAAACCCATTGCGAAAACGCGCGATAGGTTTTCTTCTCCTTCTTGAATCGATCTTCGATTTCTCTGAGATTGTTAATCATATTATTGACATCGTCGAATGAAATTTTGCCCGATTGCACAAAATCGGCAACTTCATCCACATTCGTAAGCGAAAGCATCTCGCTGATTGCCGAATCGTCCATCTGAATTCCCAAACTGCTCAGCAAATCTTTGACATTCGTATCATCAAAAAGCTCATTATCCAATGTCGGCTGCTCGTCGGGAGAGCTCTTTTCATCTGCTTTCTTTTTGATGTCCGAGAAATTGGTAATATTATCTTTATTCATTGGAACTCCTTGCTAAAAACTGTCTTTGCTGTTTGCCAATCGTAAAATCGCCTCCGCCGTAATTTGGGTACTCTTGATTAAATCGTCGATATCAATCGCTTCGTCCGGCTGATGAATGAGCAAAGGTCTGCCCGGAAATTCAATCCCGAAAGCCACCATATTTTTGAAAGCTTTGGCATAGGTGCCGCCACCGATTGCCAACGGCTCCGAATTGTCTCCCGTCTTCTCGCGATAGACATTCATCAGCGTTTGAATCAGCGTCGAATCCTTCGGCACATAATGCGGCTTGGCTTGACTTGTTATTTCGATGCCCAAATCATTTTCTTCGGCAATCTTTTTCAACTTTTGAATGCAATCTTCGTCATTCATCGTCACCGGATATCGAATATCCAGCGTAAAGCTCAACTGATTATCCTTATATTCGACCAATCCGATGCTGAGCGTAATTTTTCCGGACTCGGCATCCTCGTAGAACACGCCCATCGATTGATCATTCGGCTCCATGTTGAATTTTTCGTCGATAAATTTTGCAAGACGAGTAAAATCATTGTGGATGTCCGATTTAATAAACTCACGACAAAGCAGCATAAATGCATTCTCTCCTTTTTCCGGCGTACTCGCATGAGCGGATTTTCCGTCAAAACTCACTTCATAGATTCCACCCTGCTCCTTCGCGCCGGCAAAAATCGGTTTGCTGCTCTTATATTTCATGCTCACATGCGGAGTCACCACATTTTTCGCAACGCCGCCTTGCAAATCAATCAACTCGAAATCATCGCTCGGTGCAATTTTTTTGGTAAAAGTAAAGCCGAGCATTCCCTTTTCCGCAAAAATCGCCGGATAATCCGCGTCGGGCGTAAATCCCGCCACCGGCAGTTCCTGTCCCGAATCGATATAATGATCGACGCAGCCGAAGCCCGTTTCTTCATCGGTTCCGTAGATGACGCGAATTCTTCTATCGAGCCGGATGCCCAAATCTTGAATAGCTTTGAGCGCGTACAATGCCGAAATCGTCGGTCCTTTGTTATCCGCCACGCCTCTGCCGTACAATTTATCCTCCGTTCTTTCGCCGAGCGGATTTTTTGTCCAGCCGTCGCCGAGCGGTACGACATCCAAATGCCCGAGCACCGCAACCATCTCATCGCCGGAGCCGATTTCGGTGTATCCGATTTTGTCATCCACATTGACTGCACGAAGTCCCATCTTCTCACTCTGCTTTATCGCATCCGTCAATGCGGCTTTAGGCCCTTTGCCGAAAGGTGCACCTTCCACTTCTTCGCCGCGGACGGACTCAATCGAAACATTTTGCAAAACGCCCGAGAGAATTTCTTCTTTCATATCCAAGATTTTTTGCTCTAATTCCTTATTCATACTTCCTCATTTCTCAAATATTTTTTTACTAAATCCACATCCGATACCACATCAATATATTCTTTGCCGCGTTTTTGTCTGGTCTCTCGTCCTTTGCCCAGCACCAACACGACGGTTTTTTCATCAAATTTGGACATTGCCTTTTGAATTGCCGACTCACGACTCGGCTCAATCTCCGCGATTTCTTTTTTACGGATATGATGATAAATCTCTTCGCAAATCTTTTGCAAATCTTCCTCGCCGTAATCCTCCTCGGTGATGTAGATGTAATCGGAATATCGCTCGGCAATTTTGGGCAACTCCTCTCGTCTTTGAATCGCCTTGTTGCCGGGACAGCCGAAAATCGTAATCACTTTGAAGGATGCAAACTTGTTGGAAACGGAATGAAACAATGCCTCATAGCTCAATTTGTTGTGTGCGTAATCCACGATGACGATATTTTTTTTGTCGAGAAAAATCTCCATTCGTCCGGGCACTTTTGCAATGGATAGACCTTCTTGAATCAGCGACGAAGATACGCCCAGTTCCTTGCACATAATCGCTGCCGCCGCCGCATTGTAAATATTGAATTCGCCTTCGAGCAAAATCGACAATCTGCCGATATGCTCCAAGTAGAAGTCATTGGTTTCGCCATTTTGTGAGGCCGAATAATCGATTCGATAATCGAGCGCTCGATTCGAATTGTTGTTCAACCCGTAATATATAATATTTTGTCCGTCCAAATCCAATTCATTAAAAACAACGACTTTTTTGGAGCAATTGAGAATTTTCTTCTTCGACTCATAATAATCTTCAAATGAAGAATGCTCAATCGGACTGATATGGTCCTCGCCGATGTTCAAAAAACAAGCGATGTCGAAAGTGAGTCCGAATACCCGATCGTATTTGAGTGCCTGACTCGACACTTCCATCACACAATGTGTGCAACCGTTTTTTACCATTTCGGCAAATTTTTGATGAAGCTGCAAAGGCTCCTGCGTTGTCAAATGGGATTCTTCGATTCGCCTTCCGTTATAATTTTCAATGGATGACAAAATCGCACATCTGCCGTAAGCCTTATCCAAAATCTCCTTGCACATATAGGCAGTTGTGGATTTTCCTTTCGTTCCGGTAATACCAATCAGCACCAGCTCATCGGAAGGTCGGTTGTAAAAGCGATGCGCCACGACCGCAATCGCCTGCTGAATATTTTTGACTAAAATGAAACTGCCTTCTCCCGACAAATCCTCACGCTCCGTAATATAGCACAGCGCGCCCTTCTCTCTCGCCTCCAGCAAATATTTTTTTTCAAATCGCGCGCCTTTGCAAAAGAACAGGGTATTTCCTTGGATATCCTTCGAATTGTCCGAGAGATAATCAAATCTCATATCTTCGTCAAAAATCGACGCGCTAATCAGCAAATCCTCTTCTTGCAGCCAATCCACAACATCGGCTATCATCCACTGCATACTATTCTCCCAATAATTTTCCGCCGCAGAGACGAATGCATTTCTTCGCCAAGATCTCCTGCGGGTTCACATAAAAATCGCTCAAATTTTCAATCGTGCCATAATAGGAAAGCTCGGTACAACCCAAAATAATTGCGCCGACCTCCCGCTCTTTCATCTGCTCGCAGACTTCGTCAAACATCTTCTTATCCACCGCGACGCCCATCTTGACCTGCTTATAAATGATATCCATCACCTTCTGTTGATGAATTGCATCGGGCAATTCCACCGCGATATTTTTTTCTTGCAATTTTTTGGTATAAATTTTTTCCTGAATCGTGCCGTCGGTAGCGAGCAGGCCGACCTTTCGGATATTTTTTTCCAGCAAATAATTTACCGTCTCGTCAATCAAACTCAGCATCGGCGCATCCGAGCACTGTGACAATTCGTCAAAGAAGCGATGCGAAGTGTTGCAAGTCAAAACGATATAATCCACGCCGAATCCGTTGAGCTTTTGAATATCCTTTTTCAAAATCTCAATCAGTTGCGCCGTCGTCTTTTCCCGAATCGCCTGCGTTCTGTCCGGAATTGCGGCATGACTGTAAATCAGCACATTGATATGGTCTTGGTCTTTAGCAGCTTGCGTGTTTGCAATCAAAAGGTCATAAAAACTCGCCGATGCCTGCGGACCCATTCCGCCCAGAACACCCAATGTCTTAGTGCTCATACTGATTTCCCCCGTAGTATTTCTTAAATTTCGCATAATGCGAAAACAGATTTTTCGTTATTCGCAAACGGCGCACAATATTTTTGTCCTTATCGTAGAGCAACGGATTGACATAGTTGCCCGATTCGATAAGTGCGCGCATCTCTTTTTTATATTTTTCCAACGCGATATATTTGAACGCCACTTTTTTCGGCACGACCATCCACAGCTTTTTGTTGCTGACAATCTCCACCTTTTCTTTTTGAATTCCTTTGAGATAATTATCCACAATCACTTTTGCCAAATTGTAGCCCGAATGTGTGACATAATAATTGCTGCGCCCCTGTCTTGGATTCAGCTCAAAAGCCTTGTACTTCCCATCGCGCGCATCATACTTAATATCAAAATTGGAAAATCCTTTGTAGCCGATTTTTTCAAGCAAATGTTGATAGCTTTGGCAAAGCTCCGCATTGTATTCGTTCAAAATCACCGCATGATTTCCGATTCCTTTCGGCGTATGCTCTTCCAAAAGCACATGACCGAGCGCCATCAATTCCACCTTCGCATTCTGATTGGAATAACAGGTCAGCACTCGCATATTCGTATCGTTACCCGGAATAAATTCCTGCACGATGATGGTCTTTTGATAGCCCGATGCAAAAATTTTATCCACGATAAGGCGCAGCTCGGTTTCCGTATCCACAATAAAAACCTTGTTTTGATTTTCAAAAGGATAACGCCAATACTCCACCGAATCCGCCGGCTTGATAACGAAAGGCGGTTGAAAGTTCACTTCATACTCCTTCTGCGGATAAATCAGCAGCGTCGCCGGATACGGAATTCCGTTCTCCTCGCATAATTTATAAAAATTTTCCTTATTGGTCAGCGGTTCGATTTTTTCAAAAGGCATATATGGAGCGACGATATTTTTTTCCAAATGCTCCAAATTTCGGCTAATAACTTCGACATAATTATCCCCGCAACCAATCAGCAAAATGGTTTTGTCGATATTCTTGCGCGCAAAATCATTGATTTTTTGTAAAAAAACTTCGCTCGTATCTATTTTTGCATCCGGATGAAGCGTCATAATGTCGCTGTCTTGACACGGCCCGCTCAAAATTTTGCAAAAAACCGTTGATTTGAGATGATACTCATCATAAAATGCTCTTGCCATACTATATACATTGATATCATTTCCCATCAGTACGGGAATAAATTCCTTGTTCATGTCCGCTCCTTTTTTCAAATCCATTATTCTATCTTTGTTTATTTTTCGAATTTCCGTCACAACATAGTATTTTAATGAGTTTTTGTCTATTGATTCATTCGATTTCTACTCGATAATCAAATCCGTTTCATTTAATTAAAAACTCATCTCGTATTTTTCTTTCCGCTACAAATGCGGAATCATAAAAAGAATCTATCTTCTTATTATATCACGCAACACAAAAATATACATTTCTTTTGCCCAAAAATCTTGAAAAAAATACAATCCGCAAAAAGCTTTTATAAAAAAACAGTCGGTACGCAAAATTTTTTCGTAAATTTGTGCAAAACAAAACCCGACAATCGCAATTTTCGATAACTGCAACATGTCGGGTTATTATTATTTAGTGAAAAAACGAAGCTGATGCCATTTATATAAAACAAATTGCAGAATCAAGCTGATGATGAGCATGATATAAAAATTAGAGTGCACACTTTCTAAATGCGTTGAATAGATGCTTCCGCAAAAAATCGCTTTGGAATCCAAAAAGTGTCCCCACGGACCCAATTCAAACACAAAATATGCAAACAATATGATACAAGTCGCCGCTTTACTTCTTGTCAACATCAAGACGCTTTGCGTAATCAACAAATAGAAATTGACGGCGACGATATGCTCCATCACCAAAGAAATTTCCGAAACCGGCATTCTGTCCAAAATTACCGGCGCTTTATCCAAAGAATACAACTGATAATCAACCATATATTCATTGATTCCTATTTTTATCTGCTCAATACCGATTAAAAGAAACGGCAGTGTTGAAATAAGAATCAAACAAAGAAGCCGCAGATATCGAAAAGTCCAAATCTGATGAATTCCCATCGGCAATGTTCGGATGTAGCCGGTCGATTCTTTTTTATGAGTTTCTTCAAACATTGAGGCTGTCAAAAAGACAATGACAAAAGAAGAAACATAATGCAAATAAAAATGTAATTTTTCTCCGATAATCATTTCAGGCTCTTCTACACCCACATAGTCCACGCTATAGAATCTCCCGGAAAATAACGCATAAGCCAAGATAATGAGTAAAACCGAATAAGGCGTAAGAATCATTTTGAAATCTAATTTTCTATCCCATTTTCCCATCTGTTTCTCTCCTGATAGTAATTCCATAAATCTTCGAGAGTCGGTTTTATTTGCTCTGCAAACGACTCAATTTTACTTGGATTATTCTTCGCAACCACATGGCAAAAAATTTTCTCTCCGTCTCTTTCCCGCTTTAATACAAATACCTGCTGCATCAGATTCAACTCTTCCAATCGAGACAATTCAATGCGGAACAAAAGCCCGTCGAGAGAATGTAAAAATTTTTGATAGTCTCCGTCAAAAGTAATTTCTCCGTTTGATAACATCAACACATTGTCCGCTAAAATTTCAATATCATCCAGAATATGAGTCGAAATCAACACGGTTTTGTCTGCCAAAAAATCTTTGACAATCTGATAAAATCGAACTCGCTCTTTCGGGTCAATACCGGCGGTCGGCTCATCCAAGATAACAATTTCAGCATTACCGAGCAAGGTGCTTGCAATGCCGACTCGCTGTTTTGTACCGATGGAACATTTGCGGATTTTTTGTTGCAAATACGAATCAATATTCACCTTGCGGGCTACCTCCGCAACTTCTTTTTTTATATCAGATTTTTTAATCCCGCGAGCCAAAGCGACAAATTCAAGCAAATCCTTTACCTTGACCGACGGATATACCTCGAATTTTTGAGGCAAATATGCCATCTTTTCTTTCAACGAAATGTTGTCCAACTTTTCTTCATTCCAAAAAATATCCGATTCCGTTGCAAATGCTTTCGTCAAGACCTGAATAAGCGTTGATTTTCCGCTTCCGTTTTCTCCCACTAACAAGGTAACACCCTTCCGCAAGGTAAAATTAACATTTTTAAGAATCGGTACATTCTTCTTGTATTCAAAAGACAATTTTTTTACACTAAGCATTTTCTTCGCCTCCCGCTCTCTCAACAATGCTACCGTAGTTCATCAAAACATAATCGCCGAAATAAATCGGTTGATTATGGACTGTATAATTTGCGCTAATCAGAAAAGCTTTCTTAATAGGCGGCAATGACTCCTTTTCCTTTTCATTTTTATCAAAAGCATCATAATAAGGGATTTCGCTCATAAAATCATAGGTCTCGTCATAATTCGTCAGCTTATTGTACTTCATCCGATATACTGTAACGCCTTTTTTTTCATATTCGGTGAAATATCCTGCAAACAGAGAACAAGTTTTTGATTCTCCTTTTACCACATATTGACGATTGTCACTCTGCGAAACTTCCAAATTGGATATTACCTGATTTCCCGCTGTCACATTCAACTCATAATTTTTGACGCTCTCGTCGCCATCGATAATCGGAATATAGGCAAACATCGCCGGCAATGCAGCACTGGTTTTAGTGGAATACAAATCAACCACTCCAATTTCACTAATATAGTAAACTCGTCCGGAATAAACAAAATTCATCATCACATCGCTTGAAATTTCTTTTTCAAATTCAATATGAATATAGTCCCCGTCACGATAATACGAAATGTCACCTTGCTCGCATTTGATTTCCTTAATGTCAAAATTTTTATCAAGCCGCACTCTCATTTTTTTGTTTTCAGGCATGCTTGCGACCACCTCGCAATCGACTGAAATTTTTTCGCCCAGTTTGATGTCTCCTCGATACGATTTGATAATATTGGAATCCCGATTATCCGTCTGAACAAATATTTTTTCATTCGAAGAATATCTCTCCGGAAAAAATTGAAACCATTTATAAATAATCCCCGTTTCCAAAATCAATAATAAAAGAAAAAACGCAACCTTCTTCTTCTTTCTCTTGGAGAACAATCCGATAATCAATGTCCATGTCATTATCAACGCAACAAGTACATAGAGTAGTTTGCAAATCAGAAAGTAATCTACTCGAGCACCTGCAAATTCAACAATCAGACTATTGACAAAAGGATTTTGCATACTAAGAAAGGCAGATGCTTTTTCAACGAAAAAATCATCGTCGCCGACAAAAGAAAAAAGTCGAATAATATTTGCATTCAAATAAGTAAAAACTACGCTTGTCGGTAAGGATAAAAGGTAAATGATTTTATGCGGATGAAAATAATTTGCAAGGCAGGCAACGGCAAACGGTGCAGTAATTAGAAGTGTCCATCTTATACAAACATATGTAAGCGCATTGCCCGTAAACATCATTCCGGTTTTTTCGGTAATTCCGCCAACAATTACATACACGGAAGGAACCAGACACAAAAAGAGTAACGAAATATAACAAGCAATCATATTCGCAAGCAAAATTTTTTGCTTGCCGTACAAGCACAATTCTTCAGCATTGGATTTTTGTTGTAACAAATAAACGGCGATGAAGAAGATAATCAACATCAAAACAATTTCCAAATAAGTATAAATCTCAAATTTCGCTTGGTAATTTATAAAATCCAATTCCGCTTTATAAAGGATAAATTGGAATCCTGCAAAGCAGATAAGTATAAGGGCATATCCCAAATAATACATCGGCGATAAAAAAACGGATTTTAGACGAAAACGAATCAAATGTGCCATCTTGTCCTCCTCGTGTCAACAAAGGGCTGTTGTATATCAAAATCCCTTATATTAAAAGATATGAACAGCTACTTCTGCAACTGATAAATTACACATTACAACAGCCCATGTAATTCTTCAATAAATCACTACTCCGTAGAAACAGCACCTCTTACACCTTTTTTATCTTTGGAATAAACAATAGCATAACAATTAGACTGTTTTTTTGGATAAAATTTCTTAGTTGAAGTATAGCCGTTATTCCTAGAAGTAAACCAACCTGTTCCGCTTATCTTTAAGTCAGGATAATAGACATTCAGTTCGTAGAAGTCCGCCTTAACTGTCCTATAAACTCTATCGCTTATAGATACATTAAATCTTACTGGTGCTTTATTACTAACTGTCCATATTTTTTTTCGTAGTTTCCCGTTCCAAGCGGTAGTTCCAACATCGATCTTATATTCAGTCTTCTGATAAGGCGCAAACGGCACTATTTCATTCGCAAAAGCAGGAACAGAAATTAACAACGACATTACCATAACTAAAATAGAGATTGTTTTCTTCTTCATTATAAAACCTCCTAAATATAAACCATATCGCTGAATATCTTTCAATCGCTTGGTGATGTTGTTGTATCACCAAGCTTTCTCCGATCTCCGTTTTTATACCTATAAAAATTATAATAATTCATAGTGATAGTCCTCGCAAAATCGATTCTTAAACAATATTCTTTAAAGTAGTATAACATAATAAATTGTATGGAGTCAATCGTTTGCCAGATTTCATTTTGTAAAAAATATGTGGATTAAAGAATGCTAATCAAAATTTTTTATACCTATTTCTTATAAATTCTTGCAAACTTACTTTTGTCAAATTCCTTCAATTCTTGAATTTTCCCTTTCTTATTTCTTATCACTTCCAGCGCAATGGAATCGTCAGCTTTTTCCAATGGCCGATCCACAAATGTAAGTATATCTTTATCATAAAGACCGTAAATTTTTTTATTTTTATACATCCATGCATCATTCATTTTATCAAAAGTAATTCCAAATGAACGATAGGCATTAAGCGTATCACTTTCCGAGTCGAAATCGCCTTGCTCAAAAGCTCCTCTCCCGAACGGATAAGTATTCTTTTTCCGTTTTTCAGTTCGTTCATCAAATTCTTGTTGAGAAAGTTCTTCAATACCAATCAATTGATTAGACGAATTGCGTACTGCCTTTAAATCCACTTCGCCGTCATAATAGGAAAAACCTTTGCCGGAAGAAACTTTCTCATTTTCTTCCCATGAGCCATCCGTAAAATAGCGAACGGTTTTTCCCTGAAAACGGAATCTGTCTTTTTTCTCATCGTAAGTCAGTCCGTATTTTTCGTATTCGGAAAATGCTTTTTTTTGTTGCGGCTCTTTCCTGTTTTTCATCGGAATAGTAGTAGGTGGAATTTTCCACACTTTCTACGGAAGCATCCCCTTTTATCATTGCATAGCCGATCATTGAACCATCATCATTCTTCATTTCTCCATGTTCAATTCCGTTTTTTATATCCTCCAGAGTTTGTTCATACATTTTGATGGTTCTTTCAACTTCTTCTCTTGTCCACTCAACCCACTCGCCATTTTTGTTTTTATATTTTTCGCCTGAACCTATCAGTTTGCGAAGTTCCACTTTTTCTTTATCAAGCCATTCTTTGTATTCTTCATAGGTATAAACTTTAGTTTCTAATTTTGGGTGTCTTTTTTCCCACTCGGAAGCACTTATCCATTCACCGCCATTTTCAGAGATTATCTCCTTGTTACCATCGTTTACAAATAATACGGTTTTTGTTTCGAAGTTTCCTTCATTACCATGCTCAAAATATACCTGTTCTTTGACAATATCAAATTTCATTTTTTCATTGCTGTTTCGGACTGAAATCTCTTTAAAATTTTTTTCAATCTCAGCCTTATCCATTTTTAAAATTTCATCTATTTCAATATCGTCCCAAAATTTTTTTATGGATGTCAATACATTATTAAGGTAACGATCCCTCTCCCCGATAGTAAGGATATCTTTATTTTTGATTTGATAAGAAAGTTGGTACCCGGCACTACACCATGCTACTATCTCATTGTTAAGATGTTTTTCTTTGTTGGGAAGTTCCACATAAAATATTGGGTTTTGTTCCGGTTTAGATGTATGATGACTTCGCACAAATTCAGCATTCTCCATTCCTGATGCCCAAACAGTTAACTCGACAAAGTTTTTCTCTTCTTTGGATAAAGGAATTGCATAATTGCCTTGAGCAGAATCTAATCCAATTCGCTCTGAGCGTTCATAATCTTCGTTTGCCCATTCCATCAATTTTTTGTTGAAATTTGAGACAGACATTTTTTTATAATCCGCTGTTTTAAGAGCAAACAAGGAAAGGTAATCCTTTTTTGTGGCATTCGGATATGCTCTTTTTTCCGGTTCTCTAGACAAATTATTCTCAGTATTGCCGATTTCTATCTCTAATAGAGGTTTATAATCATATTCAAGAGATATTTGCAGTTTGTTACTACTGTATCGTTTCTCAATATTCTTCAATTCTGAATGGATCATATTATTCATATAATCTTCATCTTGAAGTTGTTGTGGGGTCTTATTTCGTATCAATTTATCAAGTTCCATTTTAATTCTAAGCCGAGTTTTATCATATTCTCCCACCGTAAGTGTCTGAGGATTTTTAACATTCATCACAAAAGAATATTCCAGCACTGCATTATCCGAAGTCTGTGTATAATTCGTTTGTATATAACCACCAAATTCTCTTGATTGCCATTTTTCTGCAGAAAGAGGTTCTACTACATTAAAAAAGAAAGAAGCGATAGAATCGCTATCTTTTTGTTCAAAAAAAGACTTATTTTTAGAAATACGATCTATCAAATTCTGATATTCCATAGTATCTGTCATTTTCCAAACTTTATCTTGATACTCTAAAATACTCATTTTTTCATATCCGTCAAATTTCAAAGCTAATATTTTATCAATTTCTTCTTTAGAAAGAGCGGTACTGATAATGCTAGTTTCCTCTCTGTTTGTTACACCGGAGGTTGCAAAGCCAATCGTAACTCCTACGATTAACGCTGTTGCCATAGCAATTACAAATGCTGATGTTTTTTTCGTTTTCATAATCGCACCGATCCTTTCTTCTATTGCGTTCTTACTGAAATTGTTACATAATGGCATAATCGCCGCTTGTTGAATTTGCATATCAATCAAGGTACGAGCATAGGATGCTTTACTTTCTTCTCCAAAGATGCGCACGACCGCTTCGTCACAAGCCAGTTCCATATCTCGATTGAACAGAATATACATTATCCATATCATCGGATTAAACCAGTGAACACATAGCCCTGTTATCATGAATGCTTTCGATAAAACATCCAATCGTTTGATGTGAACATATTCGTGTGTCAATATATATTCCAACTCTTTCTCGTTCTTCATATCCGTATTTTCACTGAGTAATATGACGGGATGTAGTAATCCGTAACTAAGCGGTGCAGAAATTCGATCACATTTTCGGATAGAAAACTTTCTCCAAAGTGGATGTTTTCGCTTCCACTCATCAATATATTCACTCTCCACTAAATTCGATGATTGAAATTTACACTTTCCTTTTCGATAAACGATTGTGAAGAAAGCTCCGCATACCGAAAAACCGATTAGCCAAACCAGTTTCAAAATCAGTTGCAAGTTTTCGACGCTCAAAACATTTTGCGTTTGATTTTCAACTTTTTGCTCGCCGTCTTCCTGATACGGCAAATGATTATTCATTACAAAATTAGGATTCGGATTTTCTGTTAAAATTTCACTTGTGCGCTCTTCCCATAATGTATTGGAAGGTATCCATGAATATATACTGAAAATAGATGGAATGGAGAGCGGCACTATAAGGCGAAAAAGAACCAACATCCACAAAATCATAAAAGTTCGCTTGGGCAATTTATGAATCAACAATGCCCGTAAGATAATAATTACTACAACTAATATCGTTGCTGATATACTCATTTGGATCAAACTCATTTTTCTCACCTCACTCCAACTCTTTTACAAGTTGTTTCAGTTTCTCAATTTGACTTTTTGAAAGTTGTTCATTTCCAATCAATGCCGTAAACATTTTATCTATCGAGCCGTCAAACATTTTGTCAAGTAGCTCGTTCGTTTCAGAAACTTGTACTTTTTCTTTTGGGATAAGAGCACGACAGGTAAAATTCGGTTCCGAGCGCTCAATCGCTCCTTTTTTGATACATCTTTTGATGAGCGTATATGTTGTATTCATATTCCATCCGACTTCTTCCTTCAGCACATCGGATATATGTTTTGCGGTACATACGCCTTCTCTCCATAGCACATTCATCACTTTCAACTCGGAATCAAAAATTTTAATGTTCATTTTTTCTCCTTTCATAAGACTGTGGTAGTTTGTAAATTCATCTTAGCATAATTTGATTTTGATGTCAATACTACCATAGTAGTTTTTGAAAAATAAAAAATGGAATCCACATCCAACGACAGATTCCACAAAAAATTTTACTGATTGATTCTATTTTTTAAAAACAAATGGACAGGGATACAATTCAATTATCACAATTCGTCAGAAGGCGACCCCTTCTATGTTCATCCAAAAGGTCAAAACGAAGAGTGATATCGTCAGTCGGAAAATCCTTCGTTTATCTTGCGAATCAGATCGTATTGATACATATCGAGCAGTTCCATTAAATAAAATACGAAAAAGGAGTATGCCGTCACAAATATATGTTCGCCTACCAATTTGTCGATTCCCTGATGGATTTGATTTGCCGTATAGGATAGATATTGCTTGTCGCTTTTCAATAAAAATTCTTTAAAAATCGGCACTTCAATATAGAAAAAAGATAGCATAAGTAAAAGATATATCGGCAATTTGAGTGCAGTAACAATTTTTGAATTTGCATAATATGCCTTATCGCCCAAGAGGGTAATCAGCAACCCGTTCTCCCGATTAAGGAATCTATAAACAAATAGAATAATCAGCAACGGCAACAGAAAGCGATTTGTCTTGCATCGGCTTTTAAAGAATGATTCGTCATTTATTTTTTATAACGAGGTCGTATGCTTCATTTTTGGACAGATTGTGCTCCTTGACCAAGATTTTTGTGATTTCTTTCGTTGAATTTCCCTCTTCACTCAAACGCTGAATAAGCTCTTGCACATCTTGAATTTCAATTTCTTCAACTTGTTGTTCGCCGCGCTCAATAATCAGCACAATCTCGCCTTTGATTTCCCTATAATGCTTTATTGCCGATTCCAAATCGGTATGGATATACTCCTCGTGCAATTTGCTGATTTCCCGTGCAATCACAATTTTTCGATTGCCGAAAACGCTGTGAATATCGTCAATGAGTTTTGCAAAACGATGCGGCGCTTCATACAGAATTATCTCCCCGAAAAAATCGGCATATCGGTTCAATATGCTCAGGCGCTCGCTCTTCTTTCTCGGCAAAAATCCGAGAAACAAAAACTCATCCTTGCTGACACCGGAGCCGACCAATGCGGTTATAAGCGCGGATGCCCCCGGCAAAACGGTATAGGCGACATTATGCTCGATAGCAAGTTGTATCAGAAGCTGTCCGGGGTCTTGTATGCCCGGCATTCCCGCATCCGATACCAATGCAATATTCATTCCTTTTTTTAAATCTTCAAGGATGGATTCTCTTTTTTGAAATTCATTATGCTCATTGAGGCTCACCAATTTCTTTTTGATGTCATAATGATTGAGCAATTTGAGGGTTCGTCTGGTGTCTTCGCAAGCAATATAATCCACTTCAGAGAGTGTATTGAGCGTTCGAATGGTAATATCTTCCAAATTACCGATGGGGGTTGCACAAATATACAGCATTTTCTTTTCCTACTATAATTCATTTCTTATTTTGAATTCGATTTCGCGATAAGTTTTCTGAAAATGGATTTGCCATTTCAGAATTCAAAATCCAATTCTTGTTTTGTTTTTCAAATTTCGATTTCCGAATCGGGATTTCAAAATTCATTTCTTGTTTTGGATTTCCAAATTTTGATTGGCATTCACGATTTTAAATTTGAATTTGGTTTCGATATTTATTCCAATGATTTTTTTGCGTAAATCGCTTGAATTTCATCGGAGTACCTTCCATTGTTGTAAACAAAGAGCGGCGCTCTATATTTTAATCCCGTCCGCCCATTTTTGACATATTTGAGCAATATTAAATTCGCCGCTTTGTCCGAGCTTGGATAAATGAATTGAATTTCTTTCGGCTCCAAATTTTGTGCGCGCGCCAATTCAATCAATTCCACCAATCGCTCGGGTTTATGAATCAGATAAAGACTTTTCTGCGGTTTGAGCAAATAATTCGCCGCAACAAAAATATCGGAAAGCTCCACCAGCAATTCGTGGCGCGAAATATTTTTCATTTCGTTAGGCGATGTGAGCGTGTCCGTTTTATAATACGGCGGATTGGATGTTACAAAATCAAATTGATGTTTCGGCAAGCAATCGGAGATTTTTTTGATGTCGGCGCAAACAAAATGAACGCGCTCCTGCAGCTCGTTGATTTGAGCCGAGCGATTTGCCATTTTTGTCATTTCTTCTTGGATTTCAACGCCGACGATTCGGCTTACGGATGATTTCGCCGCAATAATCGTCGGAATAATTCCCGTTCCGCTCCCCAAATCTACGCCTTTTTCATTTCTTTTGGGCAATACGAAATTGGCGAGGAGTACGGCATCGATGCCGAATTTGAATCCGTCTTTTTTCTGAATGATTTTATAATCGCCCAGTCCCAAGTCTTCGAGCGTTTCATTTTCTAAAATCAATCTTCAAGCTCCCTCAATTCTCTCTCCAATGCTTTATCGATTTTTTCATTCTTTCTTGCGTATTTCAAAACTTCAATGTCTTTGATATTGAATCGCTTGACCGTCATCGTGTCGTTGGGTCCTTCGATTTGCACTTTGACTTCTTCGGTCAACACATAGACATCGATAACCTTCCCGTTGCCTTCCGATGTCTTGACCTTACTGCCGACATTGGGTAAAACGGCAAGCATATCTTCATAATTTTTGTGCTCGTAGTTGAGACAGCAGAACAATCGACCGCAGATTCCCGAAATTTTGGTCGGATTGAGCGACAGATTTTGGTCTTTCGCCATTCGAATCGATACGGATTGAAAATCGCCGAGCCAAGATGCACAGCATAATTTTCTACCGCAGCAGCCGAGTCCGCCTAAGCTTTTCGCCTCGTCCCGAACACCGATTTGTCTGAGCTCGATTCGGGTTCGAAACACCGCTGCCAAGTCCTTGACCAATTCACGAAAGTCGATTCGACCGTCGGCGGTGAAATAGAAAATCAGCTTGTTTCTATCTAAGGTGTATTCGGTTCCCATCAATATCATTTCTAAATTGTTTTCTTTGACCTTGGTTTTGAAAATCTCCCCCGCTTTTTCCGCCAATTCCTGATTTTCGTCAAAGGTTTTGAGGTCGGCTTCATTTGCCAAACGAAGCACCGGCTTGAGCGGCGCCACGATTTCTTCTTCCTGAACTTCGCGGTTTGCAATCGTCACCGTACCCATCTCCACGCCGCGCGCGGTTTCGACGACGACTCGCTGATTCAATTCAAATTTCATATTCTCCGGCGAAAAATAATAAATCTTGCCGGCTTTTTTAAAGCGTATTCCTACGATATTTATACTCATTGTTCCTCCAGTATTCTATACAATAACAAGTCGGCGCACAGCTCTTTGTTGCAATTTGCTTCCACTCGTCGAAGATACTGCAACACTTCTCTGCTCAACTTCAAATTTTTGATAATATTTTCTCCGGATGTCTCCAAGAGATTGTTATATTGCAACGCATCGTCTTCCAAATTGGAAAACCATGTGATTTTTTCGACTTTAGAATGATTCGGCGAAAGCAGATAATCAAGTTTTAATGAATCCTCGCTTTGCTCGCCCAAAAACAGATGATAGGCGCGGGAAATAATCGTCTCCAAGATACCGAAAGTATGGCTGCACAAAGCGATAATCGTTTTTTGCGCACTCATATTTTCAAGCGATTTGAGCAAAATATTTTGGGATACTTCGCCCACTTCTTCAAAACGATTGATGACGATGACTTCATCCTGTATCGATTTTTTGCTGAGTTCGGATACCAATGCTCTTGCATTTTCGGCTTTGAGCTCTTCGCCTTCGATGAAAGAAAGGAGCATTTCTTTTTCCTGATAAAATCGGCTGATTCGCTCATAATTTTTTTGCTCATTTCCTTCGATTATAAAAAATCTTGCACTCGAAGAAAGTGCATTGCTTAATTTATCTTCCAAATTCATATTTTTCATTGAGAACGGACACGATCTCCCGATGAATGTCCTCTACTGATTTTAATTGTCCCTGTTCATTGACACAGGTGATTTCCACCCAATTCAATTTCTTTGATATTTCAATTGCGTTTTTGTTTGTTTTTTCAAGATATGCCAAATTGGATTCATGGATATCTTTCTTTTCTTCGCCCGAGATTTTGTTGGCTCTGTCCTTCATCAGATTTTTGGATATTTCATGCGGCATATTCAAAAAGATGATGATGTCGGGCGTCGGAATGCCGAAAGTTTCGTATTCCAATTCAAAAAGCCATTTCAAAAATTCTTCCCGCTCCGCTTCATCGTCGATTTTGGATGCCTGATGGATGGCATTGGAGGTCGTGTAACGGTCGGCAACGATGACCTTGCCTTCCTTATAATCTTTTTCCCAATTCATTTTGTAAGACGCAAATCGGTCACAGGCATAGAAGATGGATGCGGCTTTGGCGTTCACATCTTCGGGCATCGTTCCGAATGCTCCGCTCAAGTACATTTTGACCAATGCGGACGAATCACTTTCATAGTCGGGAAAAGTGATGAGTTTGCTCGGGATATTTTGTTGTTGAAAATATTCATAGATTCGTCGAGACTGCGTTTGCTTTCCCGACGAATCGTTGCCTTCAATACAAATTAACATATTTCCTCTATTCTGCAGAAAAAATCTGCTTGGATTTTGAATATCTACGAATTACGGCGTGATGTTGATTCCGTCCTTCCAAATTTTTTCGATATTGTAGTAATCTCGCTCTTCATTTTCGAAAATATGAAGAATGATATTGCCGAAATCGAGCAATATCCATTTTGCGGAATCGGTTCCTTCTTTCGCTCGAAGTTCCAAATCATTGTTTTTCAAAAAATCTTCCGCATGGTCGGCAATGGCTTTCACTTTTCGCACATTGTCCGCACTCGCGATGACAAAGTAGTCGCAGATGGAAGTGATATTTTTTACATCAATCATCATAATGTCTTCCGCCTGTTTATCATCAAGTTCCTTGTATAGAGCAGTCAACAGTTCTTTCATCAGCTAAAATCCTTTCCTAATATCACGACAATATCGGCATCCGTCTTGCTCAAACCTTCCGTTCCTCTTTTAACGGCGGATTCGATTTTTAAGATTTCACGAATCCGGTTGGCAAGGGCAATATCGTCTTTATAATAAATAATCGTGTTTTCATTGTCAAAGCTGGACGCATTTCCGGACGCATCGACCAAAATATCCTGTATCTTGAGCAAATCGGATGCTCGTCTCGCCGTTCCGCGTTTTCCGCTTCCGTTGAGCACGACAATATATTTGTCGTTGAGCGTCGGTTCTTTCTTCTCTTCTTTATCTTCCGGCTTCTGCTCTTTTTTCAGCTTGCCGGTCTGCTCGGATTTTTTGTCATCATTCTTCGTATTGTCTGCCGAAGTGTCTTCTTTCTCCTCCGGCACTTCGTAATTGCCGGAAAGAAGATAATCGAGAAGTTCTTTCTTCTTCTCTTCATCTACGACGATGATAGAAGCCCCGTTGGGCATTCTGTCCGGCTCGCCCGGCAGAGTCGCCTTTTGCACCATTGACAAATCCAACGACAGTCCGATTTTCATCAGACTCATCACATCCGTAATCGTCATATCGGTTTCCACATATTCATAAATGGTTTCGATATGCTTCGGAATGGTCGGCAGAGCTGCCGGCGATGCCATTTTTTTGAGCACCGTTTCAATAAATGCCTGTTGCGTTCTCATTCGTCCGAAGTCTTTGTCGGGATAGCCCATTCGGAAACGGAGCAAGCCCATCGCCTGCTCGGCATTGAGTTTTTGCATCCCCGCTTTCAAATCGATATTAAGCGGCGGCTCAGATGCGCTGTCTTTGTATTTCATGTCAATCGGTACATCGAATTCAACCCCGCCCAAGTCGTCGATTGCCTTGAACAAGGCTTTGTAATCCACCTTCATATAGTGATGAATCGGAATATCGACAAAATCTTTGACAGTATCAATCGCAAGCTGCGTTCCGCCATAGGAATGTGCGTGCGTGATTTTCGTATAGTCTTCGGTACCGTGGATTTTTACATGGGAATCGCGAGGCACCGATAAGATAAATCCCGTCTTGCTTACCGGATCGACGCTAAGTATCATAATCGTGTCACTTCTCGTTCCGGTTTGGTCTTTCGCCGTCTCCAGCGTATCGACTCCTAAAAGAAGTACATTCACACGCTCTTTATAATTGCTCACATCCAAACTTTCAAATGTGTTCTCCGGTTTTTCCTTGTTTTGTTTGTGTTCTTCTACCGCTTTTTCCACTTCCGGTTTCATGGAAAAATACATCGCGCTTCCGAAGATCGTCGTAAATACAAAAAATAATGCTAAAAATATTCCTACTGATTTCCTCATTTTCTTTTCCTACCTTAACAGATTGTTTCTCGCTAAAACGGTGTTGATGTGTATCTCTTCTTCTTTTTTTATCAGATACAAAATCGATGAATTAAGTATGTCGAGCATTGCAAAGTTCAAATTTTCAAAGGCTTTCTCCCGAAGCTTCGAGACACCGGGATAATCTCTTCCTTCTTCAATCGCATCGGCGACAAAAATAATTTTTTCAATCAGACTCATATCGGCTCTGCCCGTCGTGTGATAGCTGATGGCAAGCAGTGTTTCTTCATCATCGACTCGATATTCGTTTTTTGCAATCGCCGCCGCGACTTTGGAATGAATAAGATTGCCCGAGCGACTTTCCTGCTCGTCGTATTCCCAATCGTATTTTTGAAGTATCGCCAGGCTTTTTTCAAGTGTAAATGCTTTTGCATAATCGTGATACAGCGCTGCCGTTCTACATTTAATAATATCAGCATTATGGCAATTAGACAAGCGAATCGCCATATCTTCCACACGCAACACATGCTCAAATCGCTTTTGTGGAAGAATCTGCTGCAACTTTTCAACGAGTTCTTCTCTTGTCAAAGTCCCTAAAATTTTATCGCTCATATAATTTATGCTCCTTGATGTACTCGGCAACCGACGGCGAAATGCTGTTCGTTGACAAAACACCGTCCTGCAAATCAATGCGGATATCCGTCGATGACAAATCTTCCGCACAGATTTCAATCAAGATAATGGTCGATTGATATTTTTTACGAAGATAATTCATCTGCTCGTGAAGCTGTTTTTTCGTTGAAACATTGGGACGATGAAAAACCACCATCGCCGCTTTGTTGAAAATATTTTGCGGGTCTTTCCAATTTTCAATGTCGAAAAGCGAATCCGAGCCGACGATAAAATATAATCTGTCATCCGGATATATTTTCGCAAATTCATCCAGCGTATCCGAAGTATAGGATTTGCGCAGATTGCTTTTGTTTTCAATGTCGGACACCGAAAAGCCTTCCAATTCATCGACTGCCAATTCCGCCATTTTTTTTCGGTGATGAAATGCGCTGACCAAGTCATTGTTTTTATGCGGGGGATTGCCCGTCGGTACGAGAATGATTTCATCCAGCGACAGCGTATTTTTTGCCGCCATCGCGATTCGTAGATGCAATCGATGGATGGGGTCGAATGTTCCCCCGAAGATTCCTATTTTTTTCATCATTTTTTCGGTAATTTAATCTCGGGATTTTTCAAAAACGGACGATAGAGTACCACCTTGTTGCCGATGCTCTGTACCGGCTCGGCTCTCAATTCTTTTGCAATAATGTCGATGGTCTCGCGACTCGACAGTCCCGAGTTGTCGAGCAATTTGATTTTAATCAGCTCGCGTGTATTAAAGGTTTCTTCAATCGAATCCAAAAGCGCTTTGGTGATTCCGTCCTTTCCAATCGTGCTCGTCGGCGTAATCGTATTCGCCAATCCGCGCAGATATGCTCTTTGTTTGCTCGTCAGCATAATTTCTCCTTAGTCAAAAAAGTCAAATTCCAATTCATAAATCTTTACGGTATCACCGTCATTGATACCCATTTGGCGCAATCGGTCGAACACTCGATAGTTCTCCAGCGCTCGTTGGAAGAATCGAATGGATTCCATATCTTCAAAATGAACGGAGTACAATAATTTTTCAATCGGCGTTCCTTCCACATAGTAGATACCGTCCTGCTCATAGATTTTGATTTCGTCTTCCAAATTCGATATCTCATCGCTCGGCGCATAAAATTCTTCTTCGGAGAACAAATCAATCTCTTCCGCTTCTTCAAGCATCTTGGAAATCTCAAGCAACACCTCATTCACGCCTTTTTGGGTCGCCGTTGACATCGCATAAACCGGATAACCCAAACTCTCGACTTCCTTTTTGAATTCGTCAAATATCGTATCGTCCGAAAGCAAATCCATCTTGTTGGCAATTACGATTTGCGGTCTGCTCGAAAGTTTTTCATTAAAAAGTCGCAATTCCTTGTTGATTTTTTCAAAATCATCCAGCGGCTCTCTGCCTTCGATGCCGGAAATATCGACGATGTGTACGAGCAATTTCGTTCTTTCGATATGACGCAAAAAGTCATGCCCCAAACCGACGCCGTCGCTCGCGCCTTCAATCAACCCAGGAATATCCGCGATGACATAGTTCTCGCCGTACTTGTTATCCACGACGCCGAGATTCGGAGACAGCGTGGTGAAATGATAGTTTGCGATTTTCGGATTGGCTTTTGTGACAATCGACAGGAAGGTCGATTTGCCGACATTCGGAAAACCGATGAGTCCGACATCCGCAATCATTTTCAATTCAAGCACGAGCTCTCTTTCTTCTCCCTCGCGCCCCGCTTTAGCAAAGGCAGGCGCCTGTCTCGTCGAATTTTTGAAAAAGGCATTTCCTTTTCCGCCCTTTCCCCCTTTGGCGATGACCGCCGCCGAATCGGGCTTGGACAAATCCGCAAGTACCAGATTGCTTTCCTTATCGCGAATGACGGTTCCCTGCGGCACACGAATCACGAGGTCGTCACCGTTTTTCCCCGTCATATTGGAGCCCTTTCCGTTTCCGCCCGGCTCCGCGGAATATTTTCTTTTATACTTGAAATCCATCAGCGTTCGCATATTGGTATCGACGATAAAAACAAGATTTCCGCCGTTCCCGCCGTCGCCGCCGTTGGGTCCGCCCGCCGGAACATAGATTTCCCGCCTGAACGCGACCGCACCGTTTCCGCCATTTCCCGCTTTTACGGTAATATGAGCCTTATCTATAAACATATTATTCCTTTCCAAACACCAATCGGTTTACCGCATGGGCAAATCCGCTTTGGTTGTTATCCTTTGTCACAAAATACGCCTTCTCTTTAAGCGCATCCGTCCCGTTCCCCATCGCGACCGAATATTTCGCGGCTGCAAACATACTCATGTCATTCATCTGGTCGCCGATTACAAAAATTTCATCCGAAGTGATACCCAGCTCGTCGGCAAGCATTCTGACCGCATTCCCCTTACTCACATTATCGGACACAATTTCCAAATTGTTGTGATTCGACTGCGTGATGACCACTCCGGTTAAAGATGAAAGCTCATCCCAAATCGATTGCAGCACCGCGCTGTCATTGGTAAACAAAATCACTTTATAAATTTTGTCATGAACATAGTCGGAAATTTTTTCCGAAACAACGACCTTGACCGGTTTTTCCTCCAAATGTCCGAATCGATTGATATAAGTTTTTGCCGTATATTCCTTTTTGTTGGAAAAGACCGTATCCTCATCATAAAAATGAAAAACCACATCGTATTTCATAATCGTTTCGACGATTTTTCGCGCCAATTCCGTCGGCAAAGGCTTGTGATACAAAATTCTGTCCGTCGAAGGATTTTTGATGAATCCGCCATTGCATGAGATGATCGGAAATTCGTTCCCCAGTTCCTGTGCAATCAGATGAACGGATGCATACAATCTTCCCGTACAAATGCAAAAATGAATATCTTGTTCTTTAAGAAGTCCGACCGCTTTTTTGTTTTCCTCGCTGATAGATTTTTTGTCGTCCAAAAAAGTGCCGTCCATATCTGAAACTACTAATTTTATCATAAGTCCTCTACTGATTTATCTTTGTAAAAATCGCAAATTTATCATATAAATTCAATCGGGTGAGCGAGCAGTTTTCGACTTTGAAATTCCAAAACAGCTGATTGCTCCCGACGAGCAGATGTGAAATCAAACATTGAATTACGCCGCCATGTGTAAAAATCGTAATTTTATCTTCCGGCGTGCTTTCCACAATCTGCCAAAAACCGTCAACCACTCTATTGTAGAAATCGAGCGTCGCTTCGCCTTGCGGAAATTGATATATATCCTGTCCGGTGGACCAAAGCTCAAACTCTTTCGGATATTCCTTTTCAATCTCCTCCAAGGTTTTGCCTTCAAAGATTCCGAAATCAATCTCCCGAATGCTTTCCACAATCGTGATATCCTGTGTCAATGCCTTTGCCGTAAACAGCGCGCGCTGACTCGGTGAGCAGAAAACTTTGCCGAGCTGCTCTTTCGGAAGAGAGGGCAGGATTCGATTTTGAATTTCTTCCGCTGACATGATGACCGAGCTTTCAATTTTTCCGCTGAATCTTTTTTCAACATTGTCCTGCGTCTTTGCATGACGAATTAAAGTAACTTGTCGCATATCAGCACTCCCACATAGAATATCGGCAGAGAAAGCATTTCGCCGATTTCACAAATCGCTCCCAAAATATCGCCCGAGATACCGTCAATTCGCGTCGTAACTCTTTGCACAAAAACTTTTGAAAAAAGAATGAGCACAAGCGATGTCATCCACAAGGACAAAATATATTTTATTTTCATTCCCCACAGAAGCGATATGAAAAACATAACCAAGAAATATATCAGATGGATGCTGAAAAATTCATCCGCCTGCATATTGCCGATAAAGCCCGCGCCTAATTTTGATTTTGTAATCGGTCTGCCGAAATAACAGGCGTTGACGATGCAAAGCCTTCCGAAAATCGGCATGCAAATCACAAAAAACAACAGACGAGGGATAAAGAGATTCAAAAAAGATATTTTAAGTAGCAAAATCGCAAACAGCGCCATCACGCCCATGGCTCCAATTCTCGAATCTTTCATAATTTCGATGGCTCGCTCTTTGTCACGATAGCTGAGCAAACCGTCGGCGGTATCGGACAGTCCGTCCAGATGAATCCCGCCGGTCAGAGCCGCCAAAGTAAAAGTCGAAATCGTCGCCGCGACCAAAGAGCCGAAAAGATAGCTGCTCACAAGCGATATGAGCCATAAAATCAGTCCCAAAATCAATCCGACGAGCGCAAAATATTTTACATTGCCCGCATCGGAGCGATAATTAAAATTTATTTTGACCGGCAATCTCGTAACAAAGACCAAATTGCTCAGAATATAATCCACTGCGTTTTTCATAAATACTCTTTTCCAAAATCATTTTATTTTCATCGGAATGCCGCTGATGACAAAATACACTTCTGTCGCGGATTCGGCAAGCATCTGATTGGCTTTGCCCACGATATCCCGATACAATCTGCTCAGACTGCTTTCGGGCACGATGCCCATTCCGATTTCATTGGTTACGATGACATAAGTGTTCTTCGATTTGCACAAGGCGGCAAAAATTTTCTCCAGAAAATCGAGACAACGATGCTCCATCTCATTTCGCTCCTCCCGGTTCAAATTCTCCGGCTGATTGCTCAGCACATACATTTTGTTGAAAATCAGCATCGTCAAACAATCGAGCAGCACATAATCGTAATCGGACAATTCGTCCAATGCGGACTCGATGTCGCAGGGGATCTCAAAGGTCGTCCAATTTTCTCCGCGACGCGAACGATGGCGCTCGATGCGCTCCTTCATTTCATTATCATAAATCTGTGCGGTTGCGATGTAGCCAAGTTTTTCGGAGCGACTTTGACAAAAATCTTCGGCAAAACGACTTTTCCCTGAGCGCGAACCGCCCGTTACCATAACAATTGCCATATTATTTCGGTGCAAGCGACTTATAATGCGGACATTCTACCGAAAGTTCGCAAAGATGACACAGCGGTCCGGTCGCTTTGCAGGTTCTCCTTCCATGAAAGATGATTGCATGATGTGCCTTGTTATACATGTATTTCGGAATTTTGGATGTAATATCCGCTTCCACTTTATCCGGGTCGGTGTTTTTGGTGAGTCTCAATCGAAAGCAGACTCTTTTGACATGCGTATCGACCGCAAAAGCCGGAATGTCAAACGCATTGCTGAGCACAACATTTGCCGTCTTGCGCCCCACACCGGGCAGCTTCGTCAACAACTCCATTTTGCCCGGCACCTCACCGCCATAGTCCTTGACCAAAATTTCCGCCGTTCGAATAATATTTTCCGCTTTGGTATTATAAAACCCGATGCTGTTGATGCATGCCTTCACGACTTCAATATTCGCATTCGCCAATTTTTCGGGCGTCGGAAAATGCTCAAACAAGGTCGGCGTTACGATATTGACCTGCTTGTCGGTGGTTTGCGCACTGAGCATCGTCGCCACCAACAGCTCGTAAGCATTTTTATGCACAAGCTCGCACTCGGCATCAGGATACATTGAAATTATCTGTTTTATAATTCTAGTCGTCTTGTTCATTCTTCTTCAATTCCAAATTCCGAATCAATATGGATTTGCCTCGCCATGAAAAATTACGATTCCCATATTCTTTCTTAAACATTTTATTGCTGAGCGCATTTAATTCTTCCAACTCTATATTATACAACAAATCCGTCTGAAAGTCCGCAATTTCTGTATATTTTATATGATTGTTTTCCGGACATATCATCTGGCAAATGTCGCAGCCGTAAATTTTGGCGGAGCGCGCCAGCAATTTTTCTTCCTCCGGTGTCAAATTCTTTTTTTGTGTGAGATAAGAAAGACAGCGATTGATATGAACGCCATCCTCGCCAATTGCACCGGTCGGACAATGCTTGATGCAAAGATTGCATTTTCGGCAAGTCTTTTTCGGCGATAATTTTTCAGCAAGAGGCTCGGCGGTGACAATCAATCCCAAAAATCCGTACGAGCCGTATTCCTCATGAATCGCGAGTCCGTTGAGCCCATGCATGCACAATCCCGTTTGGATAGCAAAAAAGCGCTCGTTGAAATAGCCCGTATCACATTGGATATAGACTTTTTCCATATCTTCAATTCCCAATTCTTCCTTGCAGAATCGGCTCAGCAGATTCGAGCTTATCCAATGATAATCCATCGACAAAGCATGCATCGACAAATTACTGTCGCGATACGATTCCATTTTCTCCATCGTCAGATACGGTAAAAAAACGATGACGACGGAGGCAATGGGAAATCCGATTTTTTCCTGAATTTCATCCAAATCGTAAGCACTCGGCTCAAACTCGTTGCTGTTTCCTTTTATTTTCTCATCTCTTCTTGTGCATAAAAAATCACGATACAATTTTTTAATTCTTTCAAAAGAAATTATACGATAATCCATATTCATAAACAAATGACCTTCAGGCATTGCCCAAAGGTCAACTCATCATCAAAACTATGCCGATTTCCCGCAGCATTTTTTATATTTTTTACCGCTGCCACATGGACAATCGTCATTTCGTCCAACTTTATTTTCATTGACATAGGTCTTGGACTTCTTGTATTCTTTCGTTATCTCTTTGCGCTTTTCTTCGCTGAGAATATCGTCCCATTGTTCCAAACCGTACAGCCATTCCGCTTTTGCATCCAACATATTGAAATATAATTTTTCAAAATCAATTTCAAGTTTTACAACGCTGTCCTCGGTTACTTCATCAATCACGAGCTCTTTTACAAGCGAAGTGTTGATGCCGTCCAAAAAACCGACAACGGTCAACGCATCGACTTTGAAAATTTCAGCCAGCTCGCTCACCGACTTCTCAATCACTTCATCTTTGCGCTCAAGCAAATATTCATAAAATCCTTTTTCTTTGGGAAGATAATCTCCCCAAAAACGGTCATACTCCTCTTGTGTTTCTATTTGATAAGCAATCTTATCCCATTCACTATATAAAGACATATTTTTACTCCAATTAATAATTTTTCAGCTCACGCTCGACTCGGCGCTGCATATCTTTTTTCGCCAAGGCTTCTCTTTTGTCATACAGCTTTTTCCCTTTAGCAAGTCCGAGCTCCACTTTGACCTTTCCTCTTTTGAGATAGACCATCAGCGGCACGAGCGTATAGCCTTTTTGTGTTGTTTCACCAAGTAATTTGTCGATTTCTCTGCGATGCAACAGCAATTTGCGCACGCGCAAAGGGTCCACATTGAAAATATTTCCCTGCTCATACGGACTGATATGCACCTGCTTGAGAAAAACCTCGCCGTTATCAATACTCGCATAGCCGTCTGAAATGTTGATCTTGGACATACGAACGGACTTGACTTCCGTTCCTTTGAGCTCAATTCCGGCTTCATAGGTTTCCAAAATTTCAAAGTTGAATCGTGCTTTCTTGTTTTTCGCAACAATCTTAATGTCGGACATTTACTCTCCTCTAAGTTTCTTTGCCATTTCTTTCGCCAATATTGCCAGCGAATCCAAATCTTCTTTCTTCGGCGAAGATTTCGCCTCCACGATATGATCAATGAAATCATAATCGCTTTGCTCCGCGAATTCTTTTAGACATTTTACGCCGCCGCCGCTCCAGCTATATGAGCCGAAAATACCTAATATATGAGATTTGATATTGTTCATTTGAATTAAATTAACCAAATTCGCCATCGGCGGGAACAGTCCGTTGTTGTAAGCACAACTTCCCAAAATCAATCCCTTGTATTTCCAAATTTCGCTGATGATATAAGAAGCATGCGTCTTGGATGCATCATACATTTTGACATTCTTAACGCCTTCCTCTGCCAAATGTCTGGCTACCGCATCCGCCATTGTTGCGGTATTTCCATACATCGAGCCATAGACAATAACAACGCCGTCCTCCGTCTGATAGTTTGCCCACTTCGCATATTCTTCCACAATTTTTGCCGGATTCGTTCTCCAAACCGGACCGTGAACCGGACAAATCATCTTGATTTCCAAATTCTCCAGTTTCTTCAATACGCCTTGAACTTGTTTTGAATGTTTGCCGACAATATTGGAATAGTATCTTCTGGTTTCACTCTCATAAAAATTCCAGTTGATTTCATCGTCAAAAATAGGTCCGTTGAGTGCGCCGAATCCTCCGAAAGCATCTTGCGAAAATAAAATCTTCTCGGTTGTTTCATAGCTGACCATTGACTCCGGCCAATGCACCATCGGTGTCATAATAAATGTCAGGGACTTGGAGCCGAGCTCCAATTTGTCGCCGTCTTTAATTTCGATGGTTTTTTCCGGGTCATCTATATTATAGAACTCTTTCAGCATATCGATGGTCTTTTTGTTCCCCACCAATTTGACATCCGGATAATTGTTGATAACCGTCTGAATGGAGCTTGAATGGTCCGGCTCCATGTGATGAATCACCAAGTAATCCAATTTTTTTCCGCCAAGTGCATCGTCAAGCTTGGTCAAAAAGTCATCCACTTTGTTAATTTTTACGGTATCAAGCAAAGCAGTCTTTTCATCAACAATCAAAAAAGAATTGTATGTGACCCCGTCATACAACGGCCACATATTTTCAAACAAAGAAGTTTCGCGGTCGTTTACTCCAATATAATAAATATCTTTTGTTACATTTACGGACAATGTGTTACTCATCATTACCTCCCAAAAATTTTAATAAATTACCGATAAGCATATTGTACTATTTTCTCCGAAAAAAATCTATGACTTTAGTTAAATTTATTCAAAAGACAACACCACTTCACGGAACAGAAAATCAACCGCCTCGACCATTACCGAAACTTCATCTCCGATTCGGTATTGCTGTTTGATTTGCTCTTCAATCGTTGCCGTCTCATTGAAATAAGGAATGTCTTGTCCTTGCACGATACCGGTGTATCGTATCAATCCTTCAATCGTATTTTCCAGAAGAACAAAAATACCGAAGCTTGTAAAGTTGACAATTTTTCCTGTAAATACTTCCCCGATATGATTGTCCATGTAGTAGCATGCCAAAATATCATCGACCGTTCTTTCTAAATCGATGGCACGCATTTCTGCGGAAGAAGTTTTTTCCGCTATATTTTGCAAGATTTTTTCATAGTGATTGTATCTTGTCATATTGAACCGCCCACCGACAATTTCCTTGATGATTCGATGAATCTGCAAGTCGGGATAGCGACGAATCGGCGATGTAAAATGCGTATAATAATTGGAAGCCAGACCGAAGTGACTCGTATTCTTCGGTGAATACTTCGCTTTTTGCATCGAGCGGAGCAATGCATAGTTAATCATATCCTTTTGCGGCAAATCCCGCACCTGCTCCATAATATCCTGAATGTCCTTGGAATAAATTTTTCCGTCCCGATGTTTTTTGTATTTGATGTTCAACATTTCAAGCTGCTGAAACACATTGGCAAGCTTTTCAATATCCGGCACATCGTGCACGCGATATAAAAAAGGAATCTCTTGTAAAAAATGTTGCTCGGCAATCGTCTCGTTGGCGGCTATCATAAAATCTTCAATCATTTCATTGGCAATCCGAATCGAGCGATTTTTTACATCCGTTACCTGCTCGCCTTCCAGAGTAAACTGAGTCTCCGGAAAGCTGAAATCGATGCCTCCGCGCTTGTCTCTTTTTTTGCGAAGTAGCAGCGCCAACTCCTTTGCCGTATCCAATGATCGCAACAGCTTCTCGGATTCCTGCATCAATATTCCGCTTTGATTTTCAAGATAATCCGACACATCCTCATAAACCAGTCGGTAGGAAGAAGAAATAATCCCCTCCGATATTTGATGAGAAATCAGCTTGGCATTTTTGTCAAATTCCATCAACAATGCCAGCACCAATTTGTCCTCATTCGGATTGAGAGAGCACAAATCGTTGGACAATCGCTCCGGCAACATCGGAATGACGCGGTCGGCAAAATAAATCGAGGTTCCTCTTTCCAACGCTTCTTTGTCCAGAGCCGAATTCTCCGGAACATAGTGACTTACATCCGCAATATAAACTCCCAGAAGATAATTTCCGTTTGCCAACCGCTCCACCGAAATCGCATCGTCCAAATCTTTGGAGTCCGCTCCGTCAATTGTATAAATCAGCTTGTCTTTGAAAGACTCGCGTCGATTTTTTTCTTCTTTTGAAATTCCGTCCGGAAATTTGGCAACCTGTTTTTTCACCTTGATGGAGAAATCTTCCGGAATTTTTCGTCGAACGATTTCGCTTTGAATATCCACAAAAAGATTGCGCTCCTTGCCGATGATTCCGGTTACCATTCCTTCCGGCTTCTTGCCTTGCGCCGGATATTTGATAATTTTGCATGAAACGATGTCGCCATGCTTTGCCTGATTAAATAATTTTTTCGGAATAAATATATCGTATTGTATCCTGCGGTCATCCGGTACGACGAACGCAAAATTTTTGTTTTTGACAAATCGCCCGACGATGATGTCGGTATTTCGTTTGAGAACCGCTTTGACATAGCCTTCCGCACGCAAATTTTCGCCGGCGGGTTCAGTGATTTTGTAAAGCACTTCATCCTCGTGGAGTGCATAATGCGTATCGGGCGGCGCAATAAAAACATCGCCCTTTTCATCCGAAATGAAACCGAATCCTTTAGAGTTCATAGAAATGATACCTTTGCGATAGCCATTTCTTTCCGCAAGACCGTATTTATTTTTTCGGTCACGAATGACAACGCCCTGCTCCACCATCGCCATGAGCAATCTTTTGATTTCTTCCTGCTCGGATTTTTTTCTGCTGAAAATTTTGGTCAGCTCATCCATCGAAAGATTTTTGTAAGAATCCTCCTGCATCAGTTTCTTTATAATTTCAGTGACATTTAACCGCATACAACCTCCGCTAATCCGCTATCTCAAATACCTCTCCTCTTTTTTCCATCATAAAAATTTGAGTGCTCGTCCCCTTTTGCTCCATATACTTTTTAAATCTCGTCGTCACCGTAAAGCAATCCTGAAAATGCATCGGCCAAAAATATTTCGGCTTCATCATCTCGATAAATTGCTCCCCGCCGTAATAAAATGCGGATTCCAATCTCGGATCCACCGGAAACATCGCCAGGTCGATTTTTTCACCTTGAAGCTTTGCCATCTCCTTAAAGAAGAAGTCTTTGGCAAAAGCTCTTTCTTCCGGCGTCTCTCCTTCCCAATGCCACCAGTTCAAATCGCCGGCATGAAAAACATTCTTTCCGTCCAGCTTCACCAAAAAACTCAATCCCTCATCCGTCGAGCCGAAGGTTTTGATATGCAATCCGTTAAAATCAAATTCTTGATATGGCCCACAGATTTTTATATTTTCGGCGGAATTCACTTTCACATCATTGGAAATGACATAATGTGCATTATCCACCAATTTGAAAATCTCTTTGTCATAATGGTCGTAGTGACAATGCGTAACAAAAAAAGTAACTTTTTTATCCAAAGGGAAACTTTTTGCACAAAGCTGTCCGCAATCCTTCATCTTTTGTTTTGAGCAATTGTCTTTGAAATAATCAAAAACTACAAAATCATTCGCTGTTTCTATAGTAAAACCGCTGTGAAATAAATAAGTTATCTTCAACATATCGGCACTCCTTTCCCGTTAGCTTTAGTTTAACACAATAAAGCTGATAGTACAACGAAAATAGGCTAAACAAATTAGCCTATCTCCTCTTATACGGGGTGATTCTGATTCTCTTCAGAATACACCGTGGATTCGATTTTATTATCAAGCGCCCATCGGTTTTCCAAATATTTCTTTCCGGAATCCGGGAACAAGGCATAGATGAGAACATCCTCTTCGGTATTTGCCAATCCGCCGATTTCTTTTTTGTATTCCGCAAAAGATTTTTTCACCGTCTTGGTCGGCTCCATCCCTTTCAAAATCGTTTTGACGATGTCATCGCTAATCTCAGCCGGCGGCTGTCCGTAATTGCCCGAAACATAATCTTTGATTTCGGTCGGCGCCATCTTGTAACGCTCGCCGAGAATTACATTGAACACCGCCTGCGTTCCGACCATCTGACTCATCGGCGTAACGAGCGGCGGATAACCGAGGTCCTTACGAATATTCGGCACTTCTTCCAACACTTCTTTGAAACGATGCTCATTGTTCTGCTGCTTGAGTTGCAGCAACAAGTTGGAAAGCATACCGCCCGGCACTTGATAAATCAGCGTCTTTACATCCGGCGTCAACAATTTGATATCAAAAATTCCATTATCGATATATTTCTTACGAATCGTTGCAAAATGCGCCGCGATTTTTTCCAAACTTTCATAGTTCAGTCCCGTTTCAAAACCGAGATTATCCAGCGCCATCGCCACCGATTCGGTCGGCGGTTGAGAAGTTCCGCCCGAGAATGTCGAAATCGCCGTATCCACCCTCGTCGCTCCTGCACGAATTCCTTCGATATAGTTCAGCTCCGCGAGTCCCGAAGTCGAATGTGTATGGATAATAATATCCAAATCGATATTCGCTTTGAGCGCTTCCACCAATTCTTTCGTCACTTTCGGCAACAAAATTCCTGACATATCCTTGATGGCGATGGAATGAGCACCCAGCTCCTGATATTTTTTTGCCACCTTCACATAATAATCAATCGTATGCACCGGACTGATGGTATAAACAATCGCTCCCTGTGCATGACCGCCGTGTTTGTTGATAAATTTGAAACTAGACTCCACATTTCGATGGTCGTTCAACGCGTCGAACACACGAATGATGTCGATTCCGTTTTCAATCGATTTTTTTATAAATAAATCCAATACCTCATCGCTGTAATGCTTGTAGCCCAAAATATTTTGTCCGCGCAACAACATCTGCAACTTCGTATTTTTCACATGCTTTCGAATTGTACGCAGACGCTCCCAAGGGTCTTCATCCAAAAAACGAATGCAGGCATCAAAAGTCGCTCCGCCCCACATTTCCAAAGAATAATATCCCGCCTTGTCCAATTCTTCCAAAATAGGCAGCATATCTTCCGTTGACATTCTTGTCGCCATCAATGACTGATGCGCATCTCGCAATACCGTATCGGTTATAGAAATCTTTCTTATCATATTTTAATTTGCTCCTTTATAATTGCACCATTTATTTATACTTACAATTTACCACAATTTGATGCAAAAATATAGCGGTTTTACTCTTTTGCATAAATTTCTGATATAGCTTGCATTTTATGTTAATTAAAAATCATATCAAACGGGTTCCTTCCTTTATATAGGTCAATATATATGTCAAAAACCGAATCAATTTTTCTTTTTTATTCCGAATGGAATGAAATCCGATTTCCGAATTCAACATTTAAATCCAATTACATTCGGACAGTATCCGGTTCAAAGTCCCATCCATATTTCATACTAAACCCTAATAAACCATAGATAAAATCATAATTATTCCATTCCGAAAATCGCCCAATCTGTTATTTCATAAACAAATTGAGCGCGATTTTTCTTTCAATTGATATTCATTAAAAAACGAATCTCTTTTTGATTCAGCTCGCGAAATTCGCCCGCCTTCATATCCTCCAGATACAATTCGCCGATTCGCAATCGCTTGAGATATTTCACACGCAATCTTTGCGTTTCAAACATTCTGCGCACCTGACGATTTTTCCCCTCCAAAATTGTAATCAAACAAGCCTTGCCGGAAATTTTTTTGATTTTCGACGGTCGCGTCACATAGTCGCCGATATCGACGTCCTGCTCCAAATTCCGAATTTGAGCAATGCGAATCTCTCTGTCCAATTCGACATAATAAGTTTTTTCAATATTGTTGTGCGGATGAATCAGCTTGTCCGCCAAGTCCCCGTCATTCGTCAAAATCAACAATCCTTCCGTATCAAAATCCAATCTGCCCACCGGATAAAGTCGCTCTTTGAAATGCGGTCGCACAATATCGATGACCGTCTTTCGTCCTCGATCATCGCTCACGGCGGAAATATAGCCCGACGGTTTGTTGAGCATCAAATAGATCTTTTTGCTCTCCAATCGGATCTCTTTTCCATCAATGCAAACTATGTCATTGTCTCCGACCTCCGTCGAAAAGTCCGTCACCGGAACGCCATTGAGCAGTACCTTGCCTCGCTCAATCAATTCATCCGCTTTTCTTCGCGAAGTGTACCCGCAATGCGCAATATATTTGTTGATTCTCATATTCACTCCATTTTATCTTTACCGTTGAACTACCTTTGTATAAAAAAAGACCGAAAGAAAATTCCGGTCTGATCTTGGTGCCGATGGTGAGACTCGAACTCACACGCTTTTGAGGGCGGCGGATTTTGAGTCCGCTGCGTCTGCCATTCCGCCACATCGGCTTATTTTTTACGACTTTGTTATTTTAACACAGCTTTGGCGTTAAATCAAGAGCTAAATTGCAAAATCAAGAAAATTTTTCTCTAAATACATTCCTTATCGCAATTTAACTCCGGAATCGGAATTTGCTCTTTCGATTTATAATTTGAAATGATATCCCTGGTTTCGGATGTAATATCATTCAAGGAAAAAATACCACAAACTTTTAGAGAAATTCATAAAAGCTGCATTATTTACTCCGTTAAGACAAGAATCGTTTTGGCAAATGGCTTTTTATACTTATTGAGCATTTTCTTTGAAAAGCGAGTGTATAAAGTACAGCGATTGGAGTTCCGGTTTACAAATACTATTATGAAGCCGCAAAATGGGATTCACCTAACAACGATTGCTCCAATCTGCTCTTGTAATCGAATAAACCACAATTTCTTTACCATTTTCGTTATATTCTTCAACTTTTTTGCATCCGTACGAAGCGGCAACTTTTTGAGATGGTAAATTCAATTTTGTCATATAAGAAAAAATTGTATTGAAAGGCGTGTTTTTAAATGCCCAATCTCTCACAGCTATTGCAGCTTCTTTCATATACCCTTTTTTTTGATGTTTAGCATTTAAGTGATAGCCAATTTCAGGGCGTATAAACCCATTTATATTTTGCATGGTAATCCCACAATCCCCAATCATTTCACCGGTTTGCTTTAAGCAAACTGCCCAAAATCCGAACCCGAAAACTTCATATCGTTCAATACTTCTTTCTATCCAATTTTTAACTTTTTTTTCGTCCCTAAATTGCAATAGCAAATGCATATTTTGTAGAAAAAATTGAAAAGCACTAAATTCAACACATGGAACGGGTACTTGCAGAACAGAATTTAGTCGGATGCCGTCAAGACCAAAAGAGAAACGAGTCTTGAT
>JBGZSM010000072.1:0-7049 GCA_041853585.1 Filifactoraceae bacterium | reverse complement strand
TAAAATATTATTTTCATCTGAAAGCACGAAGTTTCCGTCGCCCGTTTCCATTTGATTCGTCAGATCCTCCAGTATTCTCACTCTCAGCTTCTTTGATTCAATCACCAAAATATTCGGCAATCCCTCGATAAATTCAATCGGTTCTTCAAAAGATGGATGCATCAGTTTCAAAGTATTACCAACCTTTCATCCGTATCTACCACATCGCTCGTAGATTCTCCAATGATAAACTCCATTCTCGCAAATTGTTTTTCTGTTACGCTCAGTAGCTGAACCAAGCCTGAAGGCGGTTTGTTTTTTCGCACATTACGAACAATCGCATCTACTGCGGTTGTGTTCAATGCAATTTTTGAATATACGGATTCCTGCATCATAATAAAGCCGTTTCGAATCAAAAACTTCCGAAACTTTGTATATTCCCGTATATCTTTTTTGGTAGTGACCGGCAGGTCAAAAAACACCATGACTCGCATAAATCTATAGCTCATTTCCGTAAAACCTGATTAATCTGACATCATTCTCGTCCAATGCATCCAGAACGCTTTTACAATATATTTTGATCGCATTGTCGACGACCTGTTTTTTTCTGTCAAGCATCACTTCTTTTTGGAGCATTCTCAGGATTTCAATTTTTTCTTCCCTTGCAAAAACTTCCGGATCAAGATTGTATACGACCTCATCGACTAATGGTCGAAAGGGCTCCATCAAGTCGGATGCCAAATTAAAGTTGTTATAGATGTTATCATGTGCTATGCCGAGCTGTGTGATATACCCGTTCGCAACGATTTCTCGGTTGAATGCGGAAAGCAGAATCGAATAGCCGAAATTGAGTGCGGCATTCTTGCTGTTTTCCGCTTTTCGCGAAAAATCCATTCCGAAGAGCGCATTAAAATATACCTTTGCTGAATGGCCTTCCCGATTGCTTTCGTCGCGATACACTAATTCTTCAAGATAGCCTTCCAGCAATTCGCTTTCATGCTTATTATATTTCAGTAATAACTCCATCTGCTTGCTTATTTTTTCGTGTACGATCGCTGTCCATACCAGGCCTTTCGCTTCTTCCGTCCAGCGAACCTGTTTTCGGACTTTCGCGCTGGTGTCATGACTTCCGTAGTAAGAAATCAACTCGGAGCTCGGATTTCTTTTTTCGTCGCAAAATATGACCTTGATCTTTTGTTTGGTCAGCTCGCATAAAAGGTAGGCAGTCAGGGACACTGCCGTATTTGAGATGATGATCGTACTGATCTCGCTCAAATGCACTTTTTTGATCGTGTCCCCTCTTACCTCCAGATAATTCATTTTATAATCCAGCTTTGCACGCTCTGATATTACCAAAGTTCTCCAACTCATATCTTCATCAAATCAATTTCCTGTTCAAATAGTCCTGTTACGGATTGGTGAATGATTTTCCCGGATTTCCAGTTGGATAGTCTTTTTGAATATTTGATTGTTCCAACTATTTTCCCTCCCCCTAAACTCGACAAATCAGACAACACTCGATTGCATTGGAAGAAAAATAGTATTTGCCTCAAAGCTTCGATCTGCTTTTCCAGCGACAGTGCCATAAATTCGTTTTCCGCTTCTCTCAGCATACCAACCTGGGAATTCAGAACCGACTTATATGCCGTGGAATCAATTTTTTCGGCAAACAGATCATAGAGTCTCTTATTAGCCTCTGCTGTAATGCCGTCTTTCTCATCGACCAACAACTCTCCCTTGGTTTTTTTCAGTCTATCGACGAATTTTGTGATTCGCTTCAGATACTCCGCATCCTCTTGAGACACGACCAGTTGGATCGCATGTTTGAAAAGCAATGCATCTCCTGTTCTTCCTGTAATATGCATTGGCGCTCCGTTAATCTCAAAGAGCGTCTCCGATTTTATTTTCGAAATCAACACCTTAAAGTCCACAAACCCTTTTTCTTTGAAATATCGGTCCATTCGACTCGGATCGACTTTGATTTCATTCGCAATGGTCAGCGGAATATATTCAATGCTTCGAACGCGTTTTTTCTTGCTTGTATGTTCCACCAACGCGAAATACGCTCCCGTAACCTTGTTATATCCGCCGTATTTGTCGATATTTTGCATTCTCGGATCACCTTTCAGCGGCTGTTGCCCTTTTCCTTTTCGCAAAGGATTCCCGTCAAACAATTCCCCCTTTACTTCATAAGATAGCCTTGTATATCGGATATTATTCTTGGCCATCATCCTTCTGACGGTCGCAATCGTCCCGTCTTCTCCCGGCACCCACGCCGTGATCTCACCTCGCTTGATCTCTCGATTAAAGATCGCTTTATGGTTCAAGCTGTATGTCTGTCCCGACTTTACAAAATTGATCGGACTTTTCGTAAATTGCGTATTAAAAACATTCCCGACCACAATGTTGAGGTAGGCATCTTTTGCGTGATGATAGTCATTCAGCTCGCGAACTTTGACCAGTCCGTTTTCTTGTCTGAACTCGAAAACATTCCCAGCTTTGGAGTAGACGATTTCTGTCGCAGGGAATAATTGCCCAAGGATCTGGATCACCGCTTTGGACGATTGACGAGCCTCTACCAGCTGCCGATTGATAAAATCAGCCAATTCATTTGCTTCAAACCCGGTCGTTCTTGTCAGACGCTCGTATTTCTTCTTTGAAATAAAATCTTTTTCCAGCAGCTGTTTCCAAAGAGCTCGATTCTTTTGAAAATCTTTCGGAAGCGGATATTCGTCCCCTTTTACTTTGTTCAAATGCGCTTCGACCAAAACTTTGTTATCCAAGCTATTGTCCTTTACCTTGCTTCTCGGATGGATGTGATCGACATCATAAAGCCCGCTGTTGGTCAGCAGTGAATGGAGATCGATCTTATTGCCCGAATACATACATTTTCCCATCTGGGTGTAGTAAAGATACAGTTTTTCCTGTCTTAATTCCGCATCGGAATGCTTCTCCAGCTGATTGGTCCAATACTCACGATCTTCTTTTTGAATAGTTGCATACAGCGCTTTCAGCTGTTCTTTTCGAGAAATGGTCCGTTCTTTTTTTGCGTCGACGTCTCGCTCTACTTCGACGAAGATTTTGGTCGGCGCTTTTCCGGTTATTTTCCGGATCTCCTCCACGATTTGCAGGCTTTGCCAAATGCTGCGCTTTACCTTCGGCGATACATACAGCTTTTCAACCATATCATAATCCAGTTTTTCTACAACACCGATCTTGTCTTTGTTGAAATCTTCGACCGCCGCTCTAAATCCGCGAGAAGCACTGAGCAGCTCCATCAAATTCTCGGATGTGTTTCTCAATGCTTGGATCAGCGAATATCGCTCTCCCGTTTGCTGATCGACATCGTCAATCTCAGTTAAAAGTGTTTTGGAAAAGCGCCCCCAGCCCGAAAATTTCAGTAGCACAATACCTTTGATTTGTTCATTCGTTAATTGAGGATATCGTTCCCTCACGCGTTTCTCCAAAATTTTCTTATCCTCGCCAAATAGAACGACCGATTCAATAATGTCTTCGATCATTAATTTTTCTGCGTCTGTAAACAATTCTTTATTCAAAATCCTTTTGAACTGGATAAGTGCGGACAGCGATGCTTTGAAATCTCCGTCGATCCCCGTTATCGCGGCATCCGGGCTGTTTTTGTATCCTTCTTTCCACAAATAGGTCTTCAATTTCTTTTGAGTGACCTTTTGATTCTTTTCAAACAGATCCCGGATGATTTTCTTTTTTTGTTCCGGATCCAGCTTATTTCCGTCAATTCGTACATTGTTGAGCTCATTGAGCATCATAAACTCGCTGTAAAGAAGCGATTCTTTCGGCAACACATCTTCATCGATCAAATAGGTACATTTGTTGGTCATTCGACGAATAAATGCCTCGGCGCTTCGGTCGATGTCTACCATCTTTTCAAAATTCCACGGATAGATCGTTCCTTTGAGTTTTCGGACGATCCATGCATTGCCTCCGCTTTTTTTGTCGCCGCCATCCTTATGGAAGTCATTCAACGGTCCGACATAATACGGGATCCGAAAGGTCATCATTGCGATGATCTTTTCGCGATTCGTCAAATCGTCCTGATCCTTTTCTAACAGGAAGGGTAAGTATTTCTCCGCTTTATTCAGTATTTTTTCAAGCTCATACAAATGCACTTGATACGGGACCACCGCGTTGCTTTTTTCCCGCTGCTTCGGCAGGAATGAAAAATTTTCCATTTTGTTGAAAAGCTCTACATATTCCGAATGATTCTTTTGTTTATCCAATTTTTTCATCAGATATTTACAAAAATTCTCTTGAGATGCTTTTTCGTATTTTACCGTATAATCGTCTTTTTTGCTTGAATTTCTGCCTTTGCCGAAAATATAGGCGTGATAATTCGCTTCCATATAATCATATTTGAAGATCTCATCATATGTTTTGTTGTCAAAATCGCGTTTGACCAATTTCTTTAGCTTTTCTAAATCTTCCTTGTGCTCCAAATATTTTTCGACTTTAGCCAACGAGATGCTTTCTTTCCCGTCCAAAATATCTTCCAGCACCGCCCAGTCGTGCAAAATTTTTGCTCTGAGCAAAATTTCCATTTTTTCCGAACCGATAATCCGCTCAATATTATCAAAGCCTTCGTCAAATCCGCCGTCGCCGAATGCAAATTCCACTTTCTCATCCGATTCTTCTTCGATCAAATTTTTCGTACTGATTTTTGATCCGACAACCGACTCCAAAATCGCTTTTAAGAAGGCATAGTCGGGATGTGTTTTCGCCAAGTTGAAAATCGACAGAATTTCTTTCTTCTTCTCATTTTTTCGCTTCTTTTTATCCAATAGCAGCGTCCTTAATTCCGCCGGCTTTTCCGCTTCAAATCGCTCGCCATCCGATAAAGCGTCGTCCGTTTCGCCATAGCCGAAGGTGTCATTGACGCCGTTTATAAATTCTTGATATGCAAGTTCAAATGAGTTGACATTATCCAGGCTCTGATCCTCAAAAATAAAATGCCCGCGATGCTTCAGCGTATTGGCAATTGCTAAATAAACCAACCGCACATCAAACACTTCGTCCGAGGTCATCAGCTCCACCTTGAGATGGTTGATGGTCGGAAAACGCTTATGATATTCCTTATCCGTAAAGTCCGGATCATTAAACAAAGAATTTTTCTGATATGTAGCTTTGTCTTCGATGTGATATTTGCTGTCTGCCAATCGCTGAAAAAACCCCGGATCCTTCTTATTGATCTCTTCCGCAAAAATCTCTCTCAGCCATTGCAACCTTTGATTTCTTCTGCTCAGGCGTCGCCTTGCCGATCGGGCAGTACGCCTGGTCTCCGCAGTGTTGCCTTCATCAAACAGTCGAATCCCCCACATCGCTTTTTGATTAAATTTCAAAATGTTGTAGTTTAGATCGGTAACCGCCCATCCTACGGAGGATGTCCCTATGTCCAACCCCAAGTAATAATCCTGAAATGATGCTTTTGTTTTCTGAAACATTTGTAATTCCTCTCTTTCAAATTGTTTGTCACCGTCAGAAAAATAAATCGCTCATCCGATAATTTCAAATTATCAAGTCTATAATTTGATTTTAGCAGTAAATTTATGTCAAGGCAAGCCCGTAATTTTGAACAAAAAAAAACCTGCTTTCGCAAGTTTGAGTCCACACAATGTGGAGTCCTTTCGGACGATTAGAATAAATTTTTATTTGAACTCATGATGTAATCTCATAGGTGATTAATGAGATACTATTATATTATCCTGTACCGAATGAATTGTCAATACTTTTGGATCAATTTTTTAATTCGCCACTTGCAGAGAATCCCCTCGATCCATCTCGTGATCGTGCAGCGCCATCGCTTGTCTCATAATCTTTTCCTATTCCATTTCCTCGATCAGATATTTCCAATAATATTTCGGCAGATTGCTGCGTTGCAGCTTTCTGTTCGTTCGCGCCCGGATGCTGATGGACTGATGAAAGGCTTTCCAAAGCTCATTGTACATTTTTTCTTCATCGCTCCAGATTGTTTCGACACTTTGGGTAAAGTAGAGCTCGACGGTTTTTTTGTTATAGTAGGCGACCATCGCGCGTTTTTTATCGTAAATCGCGAAGGCTTCATTTTGCAATCGGCGTTTGAAGTGGTTGATGAGAAGCGGCAATACATTATGCTTGGGCTCCATCGTTGCAAAGAGTGTCCCGTCCTGCATTTCGCGAAAGCGGAGCAACCCGAGATAGCGATGTCGTTCGCTGAGGACCTGCTTTATGATCCCGTTCATCAAAAAAGGATAGCTCTGCATCGAGTCCAGCACTTTTTCACCGTCTTCCATCGCGGCAAAGATCGTGTGAACGATCGCCGTATCTTTTTCAGGATGTGATGACAAAAACGCCGTTTGAACATCGTAAAAAAACTGCTCCGATATTTTTTCACGAAGATAGGTCTCGACTCGGCGGGCTTTTGGAAGGTCGGTCGACACATAGATCTCCCGGTGCGCCCAGTCGATCTGCCGTGCCTGATCCGTAATCGTTCCAAGCTCGGTGCGCCGCGGATAGGCTTCAAAGACGACGCTGAGCAGGCCGTCAAAGTCGCCGTCGTAATAGTAGTTGTTCATTTGCTCCTCCATGGTGTGCGTCCGCGTGAATTTCTTGGTGATGCTCCGGTTTATTCGGCATCTGCTCCAAAAAACTTCTGCGTGTTGTGTGCTCATCCTCAAAAGAAATAACTTTTGTGCGTTGCTCTCGGTAGCGGACTTTTCAGTGATGTTTTGTTCTATATGTCGGTCGTGTCAGAGATTTTTGTATCCGCGTGAATTTCTCGGGGATGCTCCGCTCCATGTGTCGTCGTATTATCCGTTTTCATGTCCGCGATTTTCAAGTCAGCGGGTTTTGCCGTCCCACGGTTCGGGCAGCCGGCCGCTTTGATCGAAAAAGCTCAGCTGCTTGACATTTTGCTGCTCTCCTTCGATCAGCAGGCTTCGGATGCGCTGTGTGTTCTCATCCCGATAGCCGAAAAATTCGCCGTTCACGGTGATAAAGTATTTGGCTCGTTTCAAGACGACGCCCATTTTTTTGAGATCCTCGTAGCGCAGCTTGCT
>JBGZSM010000071.1:0-18342 GCA_041853585.1 Filifactoraceae bacterium | reverse complement strand
GACCATGAGATTGAAAAAGTCGTGGTCAGCAATCTGAAAGAATTTGCAAAAGAGGACAAGATTGTGCTGATTATTACCCACCGAAAAGAGCCGCTGTCGATTTGCAACAAAATCATCGATATGGATGAGCCGGAGAAAATCCAATGAGTTGTTAAAGACCTGATAAGTCAAAACAGGAAGATGAGCGGTAAAGAAAACCAACAACCAACATAGTATAAAAATTGTAAGAGATAGCGGGGGCTGTCTCTTTTTTCGTGAAGCTTTAACCGAACATATTTTTATCGACATGGAAATTCCAATCACTTTTTCTTTATCGGGCGGACGGGATATGCTATAATACGAGCAAGGAGTGATAAAGGAGTAATGATGAAAACTTTTATATTTGGACACAAAAACCCGGATACGGATTCGATTTGTGCAGCGATATCTTATACTTATCTTAAAAATCGGCTCGGAGAAAACTGTGAAGCAAGGCGACTCGGCGACATTCAGCGGGAGACGGAATTTATTTTGAACTATTTCAAGGTGGAAGCGCCCGAGTTTTTGGACAATGTCAAAATTCAGGTGAAAGACCTTCATTATACCAGGGTGGATACGATTGAGCCGCGCCACTCGATTTTGCATGCCTATCATGAGATGGAGCGGCAATCGCTCAAAACGATGGCGATTGTCGATGAGCGCAAAATGCTCAAAGGGCTTGTGACGATGAAAGATATTGCGATGGATATGATTCATGGCGATTTTTACAATATAGACACGACGATTAAAAATATTTTGGAAGGTCTGCAAGCTCAGCAGCTCACTTTGCGCGGACAAAATCTCGAAATCAAAGGGAAGGTTGCGGTGGTTGCCTATTATTTGACATCGCTTGAAGGGGTTTTGAAAAATGATTCGATTGTGATTGTCGGCGACCGATACGATGTCATCGAAATGGCAATCGAAAAGGGCGTGAAGCTGATTGTCGTCAGCGGCGGTTTTGAGATTCCGGAGCGTCTTACGGATATGGCGGAAGAATACAAAGTGCCTGTCATCGTTTCTCCTCATGACAGCTACATCGTGAGTAAGCTTGTGCAGCAATGCAATTTTATTTCGACGGTTATGGAGAACAAATCCATTCTCAAATTTGACGAACCGGATTACTTGGACGAGGTCAAAGATGATATCATTCGATCGAATTACAGAAACTTTCCCGTTTTGAGCGAAGAGGGAAAATTTTTGGGTTTTGTCGGACGCAAACATTTGCTCAATCCGGGACGCAAGCAGGTAATCTTGGTTGACCACAATGAATTTGCGCAGAGTGCGAAAGGAATTGAGGAAGCGGAGATTTTGGAAATTTTGGATCATCACAAAATCGGGGGACTCAATACGAAGATGCCGATTCGTTTCATCAATGTGCCGGTGGGCTCGAGCTGCACGATAATCTATGAGCAATACAAACAGCATGGGATTGAGCCACCTAAGGAGATGGCTGGCTTGATGCTCAGCGGAATTTTATCCGATACTTTGTTTTTCAAATCGCCGACCTGCACGCGCAAAGACCGGGAGGTTGCGCAGGAGCTGAATCAAATTGTCGGTTTGGATATGGAAAAGTATTTTATGTCGATGTTCAAGGCGGGCACGACTTTGGACGGTTTTACCGAGGAAGAAATTTTGCATCGCGATTTTAAGGATTTCAAATTCAAGGAGTTCAAGGTGGGCATTTCGCAAATTTTTACACTCGATATCGACGATGTGTTGGAGCGACAGGAAAAGTTGCTTTCCTATCTTCAAAGAGAAAAGCGGGATAAGGAATACCACGCGATTTTGCTTGCGGTGACCGATATTGTGCGGGAAGGCTCGTATTTCTTTTACGCATCGGATTTGGACGGTCTGCTCGGAGGAAGTTTTGACATCGCGGATATGCAGGGAGCATTTGCCCCGCTCATCGTTTCGCGAAAAAAGCAAATCGTGCCGATGATTATGTCTTATGTAGAAAATAATTTTTAGAAATGAAAAGCACATGAAGGATTTGTCGTAAAAAACCGACCGCCAATCGTTAGATTTTGTTCTATTGGGGTCGGTTCAAATTTTTAATCACATGTGCTTTTTTATTGAAGAATCGCTGCTCCTATTGCCCGATAAAGCGGAATGTTTGAATAACGGTAAATCCGTTTATGATGATATTACAGATTAGATGCGCCGTCATCGGTACATAAATATTTTTGGTTTTGATATAGGAAATGCTGAACGGCAATGCCCATATCATAGAAAACAGGATTCCCCATGGTGACAATGCATGCTCCAAGGCATACAGGAACATACTCAGCAAGGTTGTGAGTATCAGGATTTTTCGATTTTCAAAAGAAATAAGATTTTTTCTATAAAAACTTTCTTCCACAATCGGCGGAAGAATTATCGTAGAGATTGCAAATAAAATCAGCTCCAAATAATTGTTGACTTGTAATAATATCATTCCGCTGTTGCTATCGGTTTGGGGAAATGTAAGTCGGATAGATAATGTCACGATAACGGCGACAACCATAGCAACGACCGTCCATGATACTTTGTCTCGAAAAATTTTGCTGCTATTTACAGCCTTCCACCAATCTTTCGGCACAAAATCTTTTCTTATGTAGAAATATACAGCCAATGTCATATAAAAAATAAAATTGATGTAGATATGATATGGGCTATCCGTGACAAGGCAGCAAAGTATGAATATTATTTGTACGGCAATCGGTAAAATATTTCGTTTGATATAATCCTCTTTCATATCTGCTACTCCATTTCACACTAAAGTCTAATAAACCGTAGAGAAATATCCCGCTTTTTCCGTTCCGATGGAACGGCGGAACGGCGGGGTTACGAACCTAACCAAATTTTTGAGTGAAGCGATAAAAATTTTTAGTAGGTGCCATTCATGGGTTGACGAGATATACAACGACCAACAGGAAATTGTATGTCCGTAACCTACTGCCCCCGTTCCCTACAAGGAGGGAAGCAAAAAACAGTTATTCAAAATACAGATTGTTGGCAACTATTCTTTCCAATAGGTTTGGTTTCACAGCAATTTTTGCAAAAGCCTTTCACCGTAAATGATGAAAGGCTTTGCATATCTTAATTTTACAATTCCCTCATCTATAATTTGTGATGCGGATTTTCTTTTACTTTGACACAGGCTTTGACAAGCTCGGTTTGAACCTGAGTCGTATATTTGCTGCTGTAGTAGCTGAGCAATGGGAAAATCGCTCCCTTGTCGGCTACGATACATTTCGCAGGCAGATTGGTAACGGTCAGCGCCACCACATCCACGATGCATCGGTCGCAGGTACATACGCCAAAGTTTTGCATTGCTTCAAGCACCTGACTTCTCACAATTTCTTCAAATACATTCACAAATTTGTAATCCAGCTCGTCCGATTCGGCGCCGTCCGTTGTCTTGATGGTCACGGTTCCGCTCGATGCGTCATGGGTCACAAATGGAATCGGTGCGGGAGTTTCTTCCGACATCTCGATGTTTTTTTCTTCTTCTCTCATTACATTCCCTTTCTTTTGAACAGCCTCAGCCATTGCTTCCTCCGCCTGTAATTGGTCACGAATCATATCGGACAACGGGTCATGGTCGTTGAACAAGATTTCAACGATGGGTGCCGGATTTTTATTGGCGACCGTATGTTGCAATCGCTGCGACATCAATTTTTTGAATTGCCCGCTCGGCATTTCATTTTCTTCTGTTTTATTATCGTCCGTTTTTTGCGGCTCGATAGTGGGCGATGCAATTTCTTGAGATTCCTCGGCGGAGTTTCTTCCTATTATATAGGGCGAATTTTGATTCTCGATTTTCGACTCGCTTTTTGCTTCCGACATCGGCTCGCTTGGAGAAATTGTCGAATTTTCCGGTGCGGACGACGGACTTGCCTCAATCGGGCTCTCTTCCTGCAAAGACTCCGAAATTTGCTCTTCGTTTTGCGCATCGGGATTGCCGTTTGTAATCAGGCTGAGCACTCTTGCTGTCTTATTCGTTTTTCGCGACATCCTATTGCTCCTTCTTTAATAAATCCAGCAGCTCATTCACGAGCTGGCGATAATCTCTCGCTGTCGTCGAATCGGGCGCGTATTCCATAATACTCATACCATGAGCTGGCGACTCGGCAACGGAGATTGCTGCACGAACTTTGTTGTTAAACACGCGAGAGTCAAGCTGCTTGGCGATCTGGGTCGCCATATCTTCAACTTCTCTGGTCAAAATCGTACGCGGATTGTACTTGGTCAAGAGCACGCCGAGCACATTGAGATTCGGATTATAAAAACGCGTGACCGCATCGACCGTTTCTTTGAGCTGACTGACACCGAGCAAGCTCAGAATCTCCGGAACCATCGGGATAATCAAATGGTCGGATGCGACATAGGCATTGACCGTCAACACATTGAGCGATGGCGGCGTGTCGATGATGATAAAATCGTATTTGTCTTTGACACGAGCAATCAAATCCTTGACCATGAATTCACGCCCCGATTTGTTAAATTCCAATTCCGCACCGCTGAGCAAAATATTCGACGGAACGATATCGACCTTATCCGCGGTCTGAATGACCTCAAAAAATTCGCTCTGTCCTTTCATCGCATCATAAATCGTCTTGGAATTTTCAATATCGATGCCGAAATAAAAACCGAGATTGCCCTGTGGATCCAGGTCGATACCGAGCACTTTATATCCTTTGTTCGCCAGCGCAGCAATCAGCGCCGACGAGCTTGTTGTTTTTCCAACGCCACCCTTTTGGTTTGTAAATGTGATAACCGTTGCCATCAAAAAACCACCTTCCTGTGAGCGACGAATTCTTTTACATAGATCCGCCGGCTCAAAAATTTTTCTCGAATTTGCATTAAAAAATGAAAATGCAACAACATATACTTATTATATATTATTTTGCGCCGATAAACAAATAGGAATTACAAAAGAAATAGAAATTTATTACGAAAGAAGTGAGGCGATACGATGGCAGTGAACTCTGTAAACACAACAAGCACCGGCGGTCTGCTCGGCGGACAACGACGAGGATTGTCCGGACTGGCGAGCGGAATGGACACCGATGAAATCATCAAAGGGATGACCATCGGCACAAGAACGAAAATTGCAAAACAAAAGCAAGCCAAGCAGCTATTGAGTTGGCAGGGCGATGCTATGCGCAATATTTCCGACAAGCTGAGCGCGCTTTCAAAAAAATACACTTCCTTTACTTCATCGAGCAATCTGCTCAGTCGAAGATTTTTTGAGCAGACCGATATTAAGACGACGGGAGCCAATGCAAGCAAGGTTGAGGTCAGCGGAGTCGGAAGCGATATGGTTTCGATTACGCGAATCAAACAGCTTTCGGTGGATGCGTCCGTTTCGACGGGAAGCGTATCGGGCAGCAATATCAAAAGCGGCGAAATCAATTTGACAGGTCAAATCGATGTTTCAAATTTAGAAAATAAAACAATAAGTATTAAGTATGGCGGGACAACGCACGATATACTCTTGAGCAAAGAGAAAGATTACAGCTCGCCGGAAAAAATCGTCGAATCGTTGAATGAATTAACGAAGGAATACCGAGTGGGAACCACGGCAAAATTATCGGATAAGATAAAGTTCGAATTGGATAATCAGGACGGTACCAACAAAATCAAAATGTCCTACATCGAGTCCAATGACGGAAACAATGTTGAAATCGTAGGCGGCTCGGAAGATGCGATCAAATCGCTAGGACTTGAAAAAGGCGACAAGCTCAACGCAAGCAGCAAAACCCTTGTGGGAAAAGAAATGAAAGATTTGAGCACGAAAAAAGTAGCGGCGGATTTGGTTGGCGGCTCGGCAATCACATTCAATCTCAACGGCATACTCAAGACGATTAAATTGCCGACGACCGGAGAACTCAAAGAGCCGAGTTTCACCGTAGAACAATTGGCTCAACATATTCAAAGCTCTCTCGATTCCGTATATGGAGCGGGCAGAATCAAAGTCGGCAAATCAAATGACGGCGCCAATAAATTGGAATTTATAACAACCGACCCGAGCAAACCGTCGAGCGGCGGATTTGAAAAAGATAAAACTTCCGTACTCAAAATTGCGGATGCGGATTCCGGCGTACTCAATGTGCTCGGTTTGCAAAAAGGTGCGAGCAATCGAATCAATATGGAGGCGAGCATCAAGGAGGCGGGATTTGCAGGATTTGACATAAACAATGCCGAAGTCGATACGAACGGCAATATAAAGTTGCAGATCAACGGCGTCGATATTGAGGGCATTACCGAAAAAACGACCGTCAAAGACCTGATGGAAAAAATCAACAACAATGAAAAAGCGGGCGTCAAGGTAAGCTACTTGGAGATGGCGGATAAATTTGTCATCACATCCAAAGTAACGGGCGCGAACGGCAAAGTCGAAATGAACGACGATTTGGCATCCGGAAAGAAAAATCTGGCAAGCATGCTGTTTGGAGAAAATTCGACACGAACCGTTACCGCCGGAAAAGACGCACAGCTCAGCATCAAATATAAAGGAACGGATGAAGAAATCGAAATCACCCGCTCAAGCAACGACTTCACCTTGGAAGGGATGAACATCAAGCTGAAAGGAACTTTCGGCTATACTTCCGGCGGAGCGATTGACAACAATGCGGAAGCGGTAGGATTTAACGCCTCTGCGGACAGCAAAAAAATCATCGACTCGGTTAAGGGACTTGTAGAAGAATACAATCAGGCAATCGAGCTTATCAATAAAGAACTGACAACGAAAAAAGACAGAAACTACGCGCCGCTTACGGATGAGCAACGCAAAGAGCTCAGCGAAAAAGAAGTTGAAAACTGGGAGAAAAAAGCAAAAGAAGGACTCCTTTTCAACAATCCGGAGCTAAGAGCGCTTTCATCGGAAATGCGATTCCTATTCGGCAATGGTGCAAAAGAACTAGGCATTACCATCTCAAGCAAGTTTTCCGACAACGGAAAAATCGTGCTGGATGAAGAAAAGCTCAAGACAGCGATACAAAACAATGCCGACAAGGTTCGGGATTTCTTCTCCAAGAGTGCGGATTCCGATGCGCCGGGCGTAATGCACAAAATCAAATCGGTATTGGATAAATATGTTAAAACCGACGGCGTGGATAAAGGAATTCTAATCAATCGGGCAGGCTCGTCGCATTCGCCTTTGTCGCTGACAAACAATGCGCTCAGCAAACAGATGTCCTCGATTGACAAAGTCATTGCACAGCTTGAAGGCAAGCTCAGGACGGAAGAAACTCGTTACCAAAAACAATTCACCAATTTGGAAAAACTAATATCCAAAATGAATGCGCAAAGCGGCTATCTGATGCAACAGTTTGGCCAATAGGGAGGATGAATGTACGCATATCAAAACTATAAAGAACAATCCGTCTATACGATGACAAAAGGTGAAATGCTCATTTTGTTATACGACGAAATCATAAAGCGATTGACCCGAGCGGAGTATGCGATAAAAAGCACCGACATGGTGACCTTTGAGCAATCGATACAGCGAACTTCGGAAATCGTGCGCTACTTGAACGACACATTGGACAGACAGTATGACATCAGTCGTGAGTTGGCGAGAATGTATGAGTTCTTTCAATTTCAACTGGCAAGAATTTCTGCAAGCAGAAAGCCGGAGAGTATTGAGGAGCTGAAAAATTTAGTTTCGGATTTACGGGACACCTTCAAAGAGGCAAATAAGATAGCGAGAATATAATGGATAATACAATTGCACAAATCGTAGAGCATGTTCGTGAAAAACAACTGGCGCTGGATAATGTACTTCGAATCACCAAAGAAATCGAAGAGCGATTCGGCAACAATGATGCACCGGGTGCAGAGATGGCATTGGATTTGCGAATGGAAGAAATATTGAGTGCGCAGGCATGCGATGAAGAAATCGAATTGATTTTTGACAAGATGGATATCGCTAAAGCACTTCGTATGGGAAAAATCGTCAAATTGCAAGTAGCCGACATGGAGCTGAGCGAAGACGAACAGCAACTATATAATCTATATAAAAATATCAAAAGCATTGTCGATCGAACCATTGAAATCGACAAAAGGCTCAGCAAAAAAATAGGAGGCGCTTCATCGCTTTACAACAATTAGATGAAGCCATAACAACGCAAGCACCGAATCAAATAAACTACCCAGAAAGATAACCTACGAGAAATCAAGGGTTATTTTTCTTTTGCAATAAAAAACGGCAAATTCGATTTACCGTTTTGTATCCAGCATTTTTTGCTGCGAATAGTTCTTTGTCATTTTTCCGGTGATAATCAGAGGAATCCAGTAGAATACATTCCAAATCAAAAGTGAAAAAGAGAACACCCGGATCTTTACAATTTCATCTTGTCCGATTACTAAAGAAAGAACCGTCAAAAATACAATCAGATGTAATATGCCGGAGATAATATATGCTTTCCCTAAGAATTTTAATCCGAATTTCCAAGCCTCCTGATTGGATATATTCAAAGCTTTATTGTAGAAAGGATCTTTATTATACATACCGGTTGATTTTTTTATATAATATATACCGAATGCCGGCAATATGAATGACATTATCAGATTTAGAAGAATGATTATCCGAATAAAGGCTGACATAACCCACCTCCTTAAATTTTGTTATGATATTCACCTATATCATTTCTACCCGCTTTGAGTAAATAAAACACATATCCCGATAGAAATTCAAAGAAGATTTTTGCATAAAAATTTGCTTGACGAGAATTTGAATGTTAAAATACAATTAAGTGAAAAATATTTTTGTGTATAGGAGAAGGAAAATGAACCGAAAAATGTTTACTAAAGGGATGGCGATTTTTTTGTTGTGCGCAATACTTACCGGCTTCACTGCTGTATATGCGGAATCGGAGAACTATTTTTTCTATTGGAAAGACGGGAAAATATATATAAGCAATTATTCCGAAACCTTTGCTTTGACGGAAAATAAATTGACCGGAGATCTTGAACAAGCAAGAAATGAAAATTTTAGAGGAATTCAAAACAATAACAAGTATATTTTTTCGGACCGTTTTGAGAGAAATGAGCAACAAAAGGAATGGATAGAATATATCTTTGATTTAAAAATTGTGGATTTGAAAGAAGGCGCAAAAGTAAAATTGATTGATACGGGAATTGCTTCTTTCAGTATCAACGAAGCTGAAAAAAGAATTACCTACTTGAAAAAGCATAATAAATCTGATGAGAAATATGATTTAATGCAATTTGACATTAGCACAATCTCTTCAAAACCGGTATTGATTGACAGCGATGTAAACGGATATTATTTAACAGACAACCAAGGTGAATCGATTTTTTATACGAAGCATGAATCGATTGATGATATTTATTACTATCACCAAGGAAAGAAAAGTGTTGTTGCAAGAGGGCTTTTGCTTGATGTCAGCTTTGACGGTAAAAAATTTTTGTTTGCTGACGGTACGGCATTATATAAACAGATAATCGGTAAAGAAAAAATCTTGATTGATAACGAATATGAAGATTTGTTGGATATCGACAGAGCGTTTGACACAATTTTTTATTTCAAAAAGGATGGGATCTATAAGAAGAAAGGGAATGAAGCGAGTCAAAAGATAACGGATAAAGTCAAGAGTATCTATGAAGAACATTCCAAAGTCTATATTACTCCGTCGAAAGAGACTTTCTTTGTAATCGAAAACGGTCAAGATATCCGAATTCCGTATAGAGATTTGATTCAAGATGATTTGAATCGAGGTGTTTATAACAAACTTTCCAAAACGGATAAGTTTGTTGTTGATAATATAAGAAAAAAGATTCGTACGGGTAAGGAATTTGCCATCAGTAGCAAAAATATATATTTTTATGATGGAGAAAAGATGAATCTGATTAGCGGTGAAGCGGTGTATTCATCAATGGATATTAGTATAGAGCCGGAAGGAACACCATATAAATTTTATGAGCCAAAGAAGAATGCTGAGGGATTGATAAGGATGCTTAATCCCAAAAAAATAAACAAGGTGCGATTATCCGAACATAAAATCAGCGAAAATCTGGATAACGAAATCAGAGGACGACTTTTTGATACGGCACAATATCATCTGTACCAAGGAACAAAAAAAGTTTGGAGTTCAAAACCGGGAATTGATTTTGCAATTCTGGATTTGGATGGAAAAATTTACATGTCAAACAATACTGATACTGAGGAAATTTTGGAATTCTATGAAGCGACTATCGATGGTGGCGGGGTAAGTAAAGTGAAATATACCGGTGCATATCATGATGCGATGAAAAAAGAGTTCACCTTTGGGGAGAAAAAAGTTTCTGTCGAGATAAAAAAAGAAAATGGCGGGGTAACACTCTATGTCAACAATAAAAAAGCCGGTTTTACAAAAGGGCAGATTGATTTTTTACAGAGTGCTTTCTCCGATACAATTATATTTTTCTTATATGAAGTCAGTGCGCGTGATGGAAAAGCGGATATCAAAGCATTTTACAACGACAAAGTTGTCGATGTAATAGATGATTTGTATGATCCGACCATACTGTTTACTAAGAAAGGCGATTTTGCCGTTTACGGTTCATTGGGTAAAGAGCAAAAATCAAATCTGTATTATTTTGACGGCAACAAACTTAAAACGCTGGACACGGGGTTGGGTCCTCAGAAATAAAAAAACACAAAAGTAAGCCGCTTCTTTTTACCTAATTCAAAGTATTTTGTCGTTGCTGATTGTGATAGAATTTTCGAGCGCGATTTTAGATTGACGAATAGGAATAAAATCGATAAAATGAAAGCAGAGCTCCCTGTGAACGAAAACTTTTGAACAGAAGATGAGTTATAGGAGAATATTATGGCGAATGATACTTTTGAAAAAATCAAATTAGGCTTTACGAAGATTGGAGTGAAGGCAAGCTCCACCAGAGAAAAGCAAAAGATAAAAACCAAAGCCCTGCTGACCGAAAAGGAAGTTACCAAACTTTTTCAATCGCTGGGCGAGACCGTCTATGAAATGTGGATGGAAGGCTCTACCGATTTTACACCGCTGGAAAATAAAATTGAAGAAATCAAAGCGAAAAAAATTGAAGTGGAAGAACTGATTGTCGAAATCGGCAATATTGACGAGCGAGACAAACGCATTATAGAAGAGCATGAGCATAAGATGATGGAGGAGCAAGCTCGGCGCAAACAGGAAGCTTTGGAGAAAAAAATTCAAAAAGAAGAAGAGAAGCGTCAGCGCGCAGAAGAAAAAGTCAAAGCGGCGGAGCGTAAAGAGGAATCTGAGCGCGTCAATCAACCGCCACCGGAAGTCGTGGTGACACCACCGCCGGAGGAGCGCAAGGCATTGCCGCTCGAAAAAGTGCAGGAGCAAGCACCACAGGAGAGCGCTTCAAGCGCGGATGCAGATTTCGGCATCGCGAATGCATCGAGCGAACCGACATTGTCAAACGAAAGTTCGGAGAACACCGACGAATCAAATTTGAGCGAAATGCCGAAGCAAGAGAACTTGGAAAGCGCGCCGCAAAGCAATTTGGTTTGTCCCAACTGCGGGATGAGCTATGACAGAGTAGTCAAGTTCTGCGGGGAATGCGGTACCAAGATGCAACAATAAAGCATAAAATTGAAATCATAGAGCAAAGCCTAATCGATTGTTACGGTCGATTAGGTTTTGCTTTTTAGAAGTGCGATTTCAAAGCGTAAGCAGCGGAATATCTTGCACAAAGATTGTAAAAACCGATATTTTTCGATATAATTTAGAGAGGTCAAAGCATAACTGAAAACCTATGACGAAAGGATTACTATGAGCAAAGAAAATTTGATAAATCAAAAAGAGAAAATAAAATTGACACAGATGGTTCGGGCGGCAGGATGAGCCGGCAAGATTTCGCCAATGGATTTGGCAAATGCGTTGACGGCAATTCCGAAAATGAGCAATGAAAATCTGATTGTCGGACTGGAAACATCCGACGATGCAGCCGTTTATAAAGTATCGGACGATAAAGCCATCATCCTCACCCTCGATTTTTTTACGCCGGTTGTTGATGATCCCTATACTTTCGGAAAAATCGCGGCGGCAAATTCTCTCTCCGACATCTATGCGATGGGCGGCGAGCCGACGGTGGCGATGAATATCGTCTGCTTTCCAAAATGTGTCGATATGAATGTTTTGAAAGAAATTATGCGAGGCGGTGCGGAAAAAGTAATGGAATCCGGCGCGGTGCTCGTCGGCGGTCACACTGTCGATGACAATGAGCCCAAGTACGGCTTATCCGTCACTGGCATGGTGCATCCGGACAAGGTTCGTGCCAATGCGCATGTACGAGTCGGCGATGTACTCATCCTGACGAAGCCGATCGGAACGGGAATCGTCAACACTGCCATCAAAGGCGAAATCGCATCCGACGAGGACTATGAGGAAGCGGTACGGACGATGGAATATCTCAATAAATATCCGGCGATGGCGATGCAAAATATCGAAGTCAACGGCGTGACCGATGTCACGGGCTTCGGATTGGTCGGCCATACCATCGAAATGGCGGAAGGCTCCGATGTCACGATTGAGCTTTTTGCACAACAAGTGCCGATGCTGAAAAACGCAAGAAATTTTGCATCGATGGGAATCATTCCCGCGGGAGCATACACGAATATGGAATACTTCGGACCGCGCGTGCAGACGGAAGAAAATATTGAGCAGAGCATCCTCGATGTGCTCTACGACCCGCAGACTTCGGGCGGACTGCTCATATCCGTTGCCGAAGAAAATGCGCAAGCGTTGATTCAATCGCTCCAAGACAACAAAGCGCTCTGCTATGCGATAATCGGTCAAGCGGTTGAGAAAGAAGATAAAGCGATAAAAATTTGTAATAAATAAAGGAAGATGCAATACGCAGAGGCGTTTGCAAGAAGGTAAAGCTATGTCAAAAGAACTATTGCGCCATCTGCCGAAGGTGGATGAGCTTTTGCAAAATGAAAGATTGTTATCCGTTACCAAGAAACTCAATCAGGAATATCTTGTGCAAATCATTCGAGAAGAAATTGAATGTGTGCGCGCATCGATTTTGGCAGAGACCTTCCCTGCAAATCATATCGACAGGGAAGAAATTATCAGCAATATTGAAAAAAGAATACAAAAGGAATTCGACTTCGGGCTCAAAAAAGTCATCAACGGCTCCGGCGTCGTGTTGCATACGAATTTGGGCAGAGCACCGATGCCGGCGGCGGTCAAATCCGCGCTCGATGAAATTCTGTACGGCTACTGCAATTTGGAATACGAAATCGACAAAGGAATGCGCGGCTCCAGACATGACCATCTCAAAGGACTGATTCAAAAGTTGACCGGTGCCGAAGATGTACTCGTCGTCAACAACAATGCCGCGGCGGTAATGCTCGTGCTTTCGACGATGGCAAAAGGCAAGGAGGTCATCGTATCGCGTGGAGAACTGGTCGAAATCGGCGGCTCCTTCCGCATTCCGAAAGTCATGGAGCACAGCGGCGCGATTCTAAAAGAAGTCGGCAGCACCAACAAGACTCATTTGCATGACTATGAAGAATCCATTGGCGAAAATACGGCGGCGCTGATGAAGGTGCATACGAGCAATTTCAAAATTCAAGGCTTTACCGACAGCGTTTCCATCAAAGAGCTTCGTACGCTCGCGGATAGATACGACTTGCCGATTATCGACGACTTGGGCAGCGGCGTCTTTTTAGACCTTCGCAAATACGGAATCGATTATGAGCCGACCGTCATGGATTCGCTCAGCGCCGGCGCGGACATCGTCACATTCAGCGGAGATAAATTGATGGGCTCCGCACAATGCGGCGTCATCGTCGGAAAGTCGAAATACATTGCGCAGATGAAAAAGAATAATCTGTTGCGCGCGCTGCGGGTGGATAAAATGACCATCACCGCCTTGACCGCGACGCTCAGCATGTATTTGGACAGCAGCAGTATCGAAAAAAATATTCCGGTGCTGCAAATGCTCAGCCAAGGTATCGAAGTGCTCCGCGCAAAAGCCGACCGATTGCATCAACAAATCATAAGCGCCAAACCGCAGCTTGCGGAAATTGTCGAGGTGACGAACTGTCAATCGATGGTGGGCGGCGGCTCCCTGCCGACACAACTGATGAAAAGTTTCGGAATACGAATCCGCCCGCAAGAGAGCACGGGAAAATTTGAAGAGCGTATGCGCATCACCGCGCCGCATATCGTCGGTCGCGTGGAAGAAGATATTTATTATTTGGACATGCGCACGATTTTTGACGAAGAAATCGAATCGGTTGCGAAAAAAATCATTGAGCTGTTGGGCTGATTTTTAAGAGAGAGTATCAATTTGCAGCAAAACTAACATACAAAGGAAAAAATATGAAACATATAATCATCGGAACCGCCGGTCATATCGACCATGGAAAAACAACACTCATCAAAGCACTTACGGGAATTAACACCGACCGTCTCAAAGAAGAGCAAAAGCGTGGGATTTCCATCGACCTCGGTTTTTCACATTTCGACCTGTCCGAGAGCGAGCGAATCGGAATCATCGATGTACCCGGTCATGAAAAATTTCTAAAGAATATGCTTGCGGGCGTCGCCGGCATGGACTTTGTCATGCTTATCGTTTCCGCGGATGAAGGCGTGATGCCGCAGACGAGAGAGCATTTGGATATTTTGAATCTCATCGGACTCAAAAAAGGCATCGTCGTCATCACCAAAATCGACAATGTGGAAGAAGATTTTTTGCCATTGGTCGAAGAGGATATCAAAGAATCCATTCAAGGCACTTTTTTGGAAAATGCGCCGACCGTATTGGTGGATTCCATTTCACAAAAAGGAATTCCCGAATTGATTCAGACCATCCGAAATCTCAGTGAAGAAATCGAGGGCAGAAACGAAATCGCACCTGCACGAATGTATATCGACCGCATATTCAGCGTCAAAGGATTCGGAAATGTCGTGACGGGGACTCTGGTTGAAGGAACGGTGCGATTGGAAGATGAACTCATGCTCTACCCCGACGAGCAAAGAGTTAAAGTGCGTGGCATCCAAGTGCATTCCCAAAAATCCGACATCGCTTATGCCGGACAACGAGTTGCCATCAATCTGTCGGGAATCGACAAAGACAAAATCGAGCGCGGCGACACCCTTGCCGAGCCCAATACGATGACGCCGACGATGATGCTCGATTGTAAAATCAAGGTACTTGAAAATGCGAGCAAGGATATGGAGCATTGGGACAGAATAAGACTCTACCATGGCGCGCGCGAAATCTTGGGACGCATCGTGCCGCTTGAAGATAAAGTTATTCATAGAGGGCATGAAGGCTATGCGCAGATTCGTTTGGAAGAAAAATTCGCCTGCAAGACCGGCGACAAAATTATTCTGCGCTCCTATTCGCCGATGGAAACCATCGGAGGCGGAACGGTGCTCGATGCCAATTCCAAAAAACATTCCTCCGCTGACGAGAGTTTGGTTGAGACTTTCAAAATCAAAGAAGCGGGCGAGCCGAAAGAAATCGTCGAAAGTCATCTGCTGCAGATGAGAGGATTTGTCGAGCCGAAAGAAATCATCGAGACGCTCTCCTTCTCGGAAGTCATGCTCAAAGAGTTAATTGAAAAGCTGGAAGAGGAGCAGAAAGTCATCGCCGTCGGCAATCAGCTGATTCATTATAAAAATTTGGATGCGCTCATTGAGCAATCCGAAAAGCTCATCGACGATTACCACAAGCAGAACACGCTCAAAAAAGGAATGAGTCGTGAAGAATTCCGCTCCAAAATGCAGTTTAAACTCAAGCCGAAAGAATATGACATCTACTTGGAGCATCTGACGAGCAAAAAGCCGATTGTCGCGGACAAAAATATTATCAAAAAAGCGGATTTTGAAATTGTCTATACCCCGGAGCAACAGAAAATAAAAGAGGATATTCTTTCAAGAGTCAAAAAAGAGGCGCTCACACCGAGCCTTGTCAAGGACTATATCGACACGCCGCAAAAACAAGCCGTACTCGACGGGCTTTTGGAAGAAGAAAAAGTAATCAAAGTCAGCGAAGAACTCATTTATGACAAAGATATCATCTTCAAAATTCAGCAGGAAGTGCAGCAAATTCTTGAAGACAAAAAAGAACTTCAAATGGCGGATATTCGAGACAAATACGAGTTGAGTCGAAAATTTGTCATCGCCCTTTTGGAGTATTTTGATAGGGTTAAAATTACGAAAAGGGTAGGAGACAAAAGAGTGAAGGGCTAATCTTTTTTGAAATAAAAAATCTGTTGCCCTTTTTGGGAACGGAGTGAAGGGCCAATCTTTTTCACCCGCTCGGCCGAGTGGATGAACAGAAAATCGGGATTTTTTTCCCGTTTGCATAAGGAGGAAGGATGTTTTTTATACCCCTGACATTGTTTGCACTTTTGAATGCCGAGCAGCAAAATCAGCTTCAAACCATTTACGAAAAGCATGGACAAAAAATGTATCATGCCGCATTATACTTTACCAAAAACAATGAGTCGCTCTCGATGGATATAGTGCAGGACGCATTTGTAAAAATAATCGGCTTGATGGAGAAGATGGAGCAATCCGAATCCGATGCCGAGAACGAAAAAAACTTTTCCGATTTATGCAGTCGCCCGAGCAATTATTTCGTCTTAATAGTAAGAAGTGTTTTTCTCGATTATACCCGCAAACAGAAAAAAGAGCGGGAAAATTTCAACGAGACTTCATGGGACGACATGCTATACGAAGGAAAAAATATCGATAATATCAGCAGCATTCAAGACTATAAAACGCCGGAAGAAATTTTGCTGTCCAAGGAAAGCACCGAGCGATTGCTTGACTATATCAAAGATATGAGTGAAAAATACAGAGAACCGCTCTTGCTCAGACTTGTGCATCAGCTCAGTGAAAAAGAAATCGCTGAGCTATTAGGCATTCCGCTGAAAACCGTCAACAGTCAAATTTTTCGCGGACGACAGATGCTGATGGAAGCAATCAAAAAGGAGGTGACGGAATGAGTAATTTGGACAAGTTGATGGCGGATTTGTTGTTTCAATATGAAGAACAGGAATTCGAAAATATTGATTCGATGCAAGATATTCCTATACCGAGCGAGTTGGACAACCGAATTCAATCGCTTATCCGTCACCATTCGTCACCGAAAAAATCGAAAAAACACAATCTGTCCGTTCTGCGTAAAGTGGCGATTGTCTTTTTGGTGCTCGGAATCACTTTGGGAAGCGTACTTGCCTTCTCGCCGAAAGCTCGTGCCTTAGTTAAAGATATCATCAAGATATTCTACTCCGACCATAACAGCTACCGATTTGGCACCGAGTATGTAGAGATTCACAAAGGAGACTATACCTTGGGCTATATTCCGCAGGGATTTGAATTGGTAGAAGAAGGAGAATCAGAAGATATATATCAATATATTTATAGCGGGAAAGATAATACAATGTTGATATTTACTGTTTCAGATGCTTCGGCTAGTTCAATGCTGATTGACAATGAAAATATGGAGCATAATGATATAAAAATCAATGGGCTTGAAGGCGTCAACGCTCATGATTCGGAGTCATTGTTTACTTCCGCATTTCTGTTGGATGATGGAGTCGTGTTAGAAATAACCGGAGACTTCGAATACGATACCGCCATTAAAATTTTGGAGAATATCCAAAAGAATAAATAAGAAATAAATTTTTCAAGAACCGAAAGTTAGTGACATACTGATTTCTCGGTTCTTTTTTGATTTTTCTGCCTGATTTCAATACTTTAGACACGACTGCAAAAAAAAATTAAAAAATTTTCGGTTTTGTGCAGTCAAGCCGGATGTTTTTTCGTTTTAATAATAAAAGAAATATTATAAAACAGGGAGGAATTATGAAAAGGTTGAAACTTTTGTTGTTATGTGGAGTGAGTGTTGTACTTATATCTTCAACACCTCTTGCTGGATTTTCTGTTGAATTAGAGAACATCACTGTAGAGTCGGAGAGAAAATTCAATTACGGAATTTTATGGGATAGTGGAGCCACTATAAAACCATTCTTTTCAGTAAGGAACGGAAAAGCGAATATCAATGTAACTGTAGCAGGAGATAGTACCTGTTCAAGAATTGAGACGGATGTAATCTTAGAAAAAAAGGTTACAATGGGTATAGCGAAGTTTCAAGTTGGTCTTCAAGTAGTAACTCAAGATGGTTAAGTGTCATCAAATCCAAATCTGTAGATGGGGGAGACTATCGCATTATAATTGATGCAAAAATTTATCATGGAAAAAACTATATTTCGGTAAGTAAAACAGTATATCCTTAGTTATGACTATAAAGCATGTTGAAATCTTGGGTTAATTTGTTGTATTAAAATTATTGAATAAG
>JBGZSM010000070.1:0-4601 GCA_041853585.1 Filifactoraceae bacterium | reverse complement strand
TCATGCCATCAAGACTCGTTTCTCTTTTGGTCTTGACGGCATCCGACTAAATTCTGTTCTGCAAGTACCCGTTCCATGTGTTGAATTTAGTGCTTTTCAATTTTTTCTACAAAATATGCATTTGCTATTGCAATTTAGGAAGATATTTTAAGCCACAAAGATGGAAAAGGAAATTACACTATTATAGATGATAAACGCGCAAACCCAAAAACTCCGGAAAATGTTATTTATGATGGGAAAACCGAGCTTCAAACTATCATTGCAAACGGGACAAAGCGAAATGAAATTAGAGCCAAAGGTAAGCAGAATAACTATATTCGAGCAATTGGAGGGAAAGAAAATTTACTTGATGGCGGAGCCGGCAATGACTTAATTTATGGATATGATGCAGATGACAATAAAGATGAAATACATGGTGGAGCCGGCAATGATTTAATTTACGGAATGAAAGGAAATGATCTATTGTATGGTGGTTCCGGTGATGATTTAATTTACGGGATGGATGGAAGTGACTTTCTCTACGGTGGAGCCGGAGCAAATTATTTGAGTGGTGGAGCCGGCAATGACCGTTTGGAAGGCGGATATGCGACAGACAAGCTGGAAGGTGGAACGGGAAGCGATATTTTAATTGGTGGAAAAGGAAGTAACACTTATGTATTCAACAAAGGGGACGGAAATGACACCATCTATACTTTGACCAACGAGCAAAGTAACGATGCCGTTGCAACGGGGATAGTAAGTGAGAAAAATGTGTTGGAGTTGTCCGGCTATGTTTCAAAAGATATTGTATCTATGGATATTGAAAACGGAAAAGATATTAAACTTCGTCTAAATAGCGCAACCGACTCTATTTTACTCAAGGATGCGGTTATCGGATATGCAAGAAATAAAAATGAAAAGATTGTTGAGCATAGTGAAGTAATCGATACGATTAAGTTGATGATTCCCCCTAAAGGGAATGTTCCCGGATTTTCTTTTTCTGAAATTAAAATGGATGATATTCTGAATGTTAATGTAGCGGATGAGTTTGATGTTAATGGAAAGGAAAAATTCGTTTTGCTTGCGGGCGACTCAAGCCAAACAGTAGATATAAAGGGTGGCAATCGAATTATAAAAGGCGGTCGATACTCGGATGTATATTCTATTGATACGAATCCGGAAGCGGATATTTGGATTGATGATTCGTATTCAAGAGACCATCAGAAGAATGTTGTAGAACTTCGTGGTATTCGTTTCTTTACAGATGACGGAGAATCTTCACATAGTGGAAGTTCTTCCAATAGAAGAATTAAAATCGGAAACAAAAAATATAAAAAAATAATCGACGGGGATTTGGAAGAAGCTATTGGTCGACCGATGGATGTCGATGATGCTCTTACAGAGGAAGATAGAGCAAAACTTCGTCATTATTATGAGCAAAAAGAAAAAGAAGAAAAAGAAGAAAAAGACAAGCAAACCGGCCCCGGACAAATTTCAGGACCTCCGGACACAGGGATAGGATATAAAGGTTCAAAGCTGTTAAATGCGCCTAATGGTGCAAGAAAGAAAGGTGCGCTCAAGAAGACAAAAACGCGTACATTACCGCCGGAGATAGATATCTATGTAGATAAGAAAGGTAATCTGGTGGTTCATTACGGAAAGAACAAAAAAGTTACCATAACAAGAGCGTCTATTCCGCATACAAAATTTGTTTTTGATGATGTAGTAATTGGATCGGAAGAAGATTTTCACAAAACGGGAGATTTATGGGCAACATTCCGTGAAGCAGGCTCTATAAGACGATTAGATCCTTTGATTTTGGATTTGAATGGCGATGGTATAAAAACAACCGCTTTAGCGGAAGGCGTGCATTTCGATTTAGATAATAATAATTTTGCGGAGAAAACCGCTTGGGTGTCCGCTGAGGATGGAATGCTTGTCTATGATAGGAACAATAATGACAAGATTGATTCCGGAGCGGAGCTTTTCGGAGACCAAACCGTATTGGCGAACGGTCAAAAAGCGAGTGGTGGATTTGAAGCATTACGAGAATTGGATACGAACAAAGACGGAATTATTTCGGCAGAAGATGAGGCTTTCGAGAAATTGAAAGTATGGCAAGATTTGAATCAGGATGGAAAATCCGATGCAAATGAATTATTCAGTTTGGAGGATAAAGGAATAAAATCCATTGATTTGAACAACTCATTGAAAAATAAAGAATTAGAAAACGGAAATCGATTAGTTCGTGAAGGTTCTTTTGAATTAAACAATGGAACGAAATTGACAATCGGGGAGTTTCTTTTGTCTCGCGATACCGTGAAAACCATTCAGAAAGAAAATATTCCTATTTCAGACGAATTTAAAGATTATCCGGATTTACAAGCGATCGGGAATCTATATTCTTTGCGTCAGATGTTGTCTAAGGACAATAGTGGGCAACTCAAAAATATTATTGACCGTTTTCTTGCTGAAACGGATCGTGCAAAACGATTTGAATTATTGGATGAGATTATTTTCCGTTGGGCGGATGTTATGGGTATTGACATTGCCAGTCGAGGCGGTCATTTTGACGCGCGAAAACTGGCTGTCATAGAAAGAATGTTGGGACAAGAGTATAATGGTTCTCGAGGTAGAGATCCGATTGTTGAGTCAAAAGAGACTTTGGAGAGAGCCTTCCAAATTGTTCGTGACAGAGTGTATAGCGAGTTGATTTATCAAACGGAGATAAGAGAATTCTTTGCCGGTGCTAAAATGACATTGGATACCGAAAATTATAATTTTGTGTATGAAACCGAGTCTCTTGGAGAGTTTATACAACAAAAATACCAATCAGATGCATCAAAAACCGAAATGATGCTGAAAGAACTTATTTTTGTCGATAGAAGTCTTGGTATTTTAGGATTTGATGGAAAAGAAGATTTAATGGGATATTTTGAAGATAAAAATGAAAAACTCTTTGATATTATTGGACATAATTGGTTTTCAGTTTCTCATCAATTTGATCAGAAGAAAGAATACCATAAAGACAACTCGGAATATGCGATTATATCAAATTCATCTAATGACACTATCGTTGCCGGTGACGGAAATAATCTGATTATCTCAAAAGGTGGCGATGATGTTATTAAATCCGGAAACGGAAATGATATTATCTTCTCGGGAGATGGAAATGATACGATTGAAACCGGATGGAACGGTCAAAACAAAATCTATTCCGGAAAAGGAGATGATACCATCCGTTCTTTTGGGAAAAACAGCTATGTTTCAGCAGGAGAAGGAAATGACACTATTTATTCGAATGGTGAGTTCGAAGTGATTGATGCCGGAAAAGGAAATGACATTATTCATGCGAATAACGGAACAAAAGTTTTGTTGTTTAACCGTGGCGATGGGGAAGACCATGTTTATTGTAGTGCTCGTGAAGAAAAATTGATTTTTGGAGAAGGAATTGCATTGGACGACGCTACTTTTGTTCGAAAAGGAAATGATGTCGAAATAACAATATTCAACTCAGATAAGACAAAAGCGGATAATAAAATTATACTGAAAGATTGGGCACTGACCAATAACAGAAACACCACCCTTGTTTTCTCTGATGGATTTCAAATCACGCAGAAAGGAATCTGGAATCGAATCAAACATATTTCCGGAACAGACGCCAATGATACGATTCAAAGCTATGATGCGGAAGAAACGATTAGAGCCGGAGCGGGGAATGATACGATTCATGCGAATGGCGGAAATGACAAAATCTTCGGCGAGGATGGAGATGATGTAATTTATGGCGGAAAAGGCAATGACATCATCCACGGGTTTCGTGTCATAATAATGACAGTGGCAAATAGTCTTAGAAAATCAAGGGTTTCAGACTCTCTACCAAAGGTTGAAACACGAAGATTTAAAAGCCTTAGCATTGCTTAGAGTGATTTATTGGGTATAGATTACTGTAAGCAGTGCTAAGGTAGAAAGGAGACTTTCGATACCAAGACATAATACCGGTAACCATTCTGATAAAAAATTTTTAGATTGAGGTTCAAGATGAGTTTAATAAGATTACTACTAAAGATTATCCTATTTCCAGTTTCACTACTACTGTCCATCCTGGTTGCATTCCTAACCTTTTTGCTCAGTGTGAGCAGTATTATCCTGGGAATAGTTTCCTTTGTTTGTGTGATTGCTGCAATTAGTGCATTCATTCAACATGACACGGTAACAGGAATCCAAGGACTTGTGATAGGATTTTTGCTAAGTCCCTATGGACTTCAAAAGCTGGCTGTATATGTCATAGCGTTCATTGGAGCGATTAACGAAGGTATTAAAGCCATATAGCCACTTTAAAGGTGGTAACCAAAAACTAATAAAAATATTTTCAAGGCGATAGATGGAAGTTCTGTCGTCTTTTTTATTTCTCAAGATTCGAAAGGAGGTGCGATTTGGAGTTCGATTACTTTTATCAGCGAGATAGTGAACGATTCAGTTTCTATATGCTCCCCAAAATTTTACTCAGTCATGAGTTTTACAAAAATCTCTCTTCGGATGCCAAAATTCTCTATTCGTGCCTTTTGGAGCGAGCAAGTTTGTCCTTTAAGAACAATTGGATTGATGAAGAAAAGCGAATA
>JBGZSM010000069.1:0-83138 GCA_041853585.1 Filifactoraceae bacterium | reverse complement strand
TTATATCAAAAAAAATGGCTTGCTCTTATGAGTTTGCCATTTTTTTTAGGGGCTATTTTGCAACAGCCCCTTTTTCTGCGCAAAAGCGGTGGCAGGTTGTTACGGATATACAATCTTCCTACGGTCGTTGTATTCTTTCAACCCATGCATGTGGCCTACCAAAGATTTTCATCGCTTTGCTTGAAAATCAGGTTAGGTCTAGAACCCCACCGTTCCGCCGTTTCAACGAAACGGAGATTTTTTGCTGATTTTATTTGTCATTTCATATCAATTTGTGGTTCTTTAAATCGGATTTCGATTGAGCGATTGAATGATGGAGCGATTAATAGTATAATAGGAAAAGGAATGTTCAATTTTTCAAATGAATTGCATATCTTGCAAAAGATATATGAAAGGAGCTACTATGGCAAAGTTGGCAATCGTATATGCATCCGTGCATCATAAAAACACTGAAAAACTTCTACAGGGAATCCAAGCCGAGTGCCCGATTGATTTGTTCGATTTGACGAAGGAGCAGGAATTGGATTTGTCAAGCTACGACGCGGTGGGATACGCATCCGGAATTTTTGCGCTCAAAATGCATAGCTTGATTTATAAAATATTAGACGAAAACAAAACGCTGCCGAAAAAAGCCATCGCAATTTGTACGAGCGGAGTTGGAAAAGGAAAATCGGCTGCCAAATTCGCCAAATACTTGCAAGAAAAAGGTTTTGAGGTAATAGGAGAGTTTGAGTGCAAAGGATTTGACACCTTCGGACCGTTCAAACTTATCGGCGGCATCAACCGAAAGCATCCGGACGAAAAAGATATTGCCAACGGGATTGCTTTTTTGAAGGAAACGGCAAAAAAACTGTAATTTATTCAGAAAGAGAGAAATATGTCACAATCGTGGAGCAGTATGCGCAAGGAGCTTGAGCAGAATTTTTTGTGCGAAAAATTGCGTGGACGGGTGCAATATTTTTTTACGCATTATCGCAAATCGCATGATGAAGAAGCTCGAGTTTGCGTGCGCGTAGATGATAGAGAATATGTGATGGGCAATGCCTACAATTATTATGTCAAAGGATATTATCATCTTGAAAAAGAAATCAAACGCGCAATGCGGATTCCGATGCGGGTATGGGATTTTGACGAAAATGTTTTTGAATATGACGAAGAAAACACCGCCGTCGAAGAATATATCAAAAAAAGACAGATTATCGACGGCGAGTTTTCGACCTATCAAGTTATGAAGTCCATCCAAGAATTTTTGCAAATGAATATCGACGATGCTTTGCAATCCGACAATCCGATTTTGAAAATGCTCGCGCTGCTCGATCGACGAGTCGGTAAAAGACGATTGCAAAAATTGATGGAGGAAATGGAAAGACAACCGCAATGGCTGCAATTTTTTTACCGATTGCGTCTCGACGCGGAAGGAATCAAGTGTTAAAAAGTGCGGTTTTAAAAACGACCTTAAAAATGGAATGACTTTTAAAATTGAAAATTGAGATAGAAAAATCCAAAACCAAATTTCAAAATGATATCGCCTATATAATAGGAAGAAACTCATCAAGAAAATTTTAATTGAGATTTTGAAATAAAAGCAGATGGAGGGACGAATGAAAAATATAGTTTGCTTCGGCGACTCGAACACACATGGCTATCGAGCGTCGGATTTCGGGCGATTTCCAAAGTCGCAGCGTTGGACCGGAATGTTGAGCGAAATGCTTGGCGACTCATACCATATTATCGAAGAAGGACTCAATGGCAGAACGACAAGTTTTGACGACCCTTTGCAGGAATGTCGCGCCGGAGTGAATTATATTACGCCCTGTTTACTTAGTCACAAGCCGATTGCTTTGCTCATCATCATGCTCGGAACCAACGACACCAAAGAGCGATTCGGCGCATCGTCCGAAGTTATTGCGCTGGGACTGAAACGCTTGGTGCAAAAAGCAAAGGCTACGGAATGTTGGGAGGACGGAAAACCCAATATTCTCATTGTAATACCCAAAAATATTGAAAAAGAATACGAAAACACTTTTGCACTCGCTACAATGGGTCACGATTGCGCGGAAAAATCTCAAGGGTTGCAAAAGGAATATAAAATCATTGCCGAGTTGCTCGGTTGTCACTCGATGGACGCCAACGACTTTGTCACCGCCAACGACCCGACGGACTATATCCATCTGTCGGAGCAGGGACATCGGGAGCTTGCAAACGCGATGGCAAATAAAATCAAGGAGATATTCGATGGGAGAAAGTAGATGAAAATTGCAGTCATTCAAGCAAGCTCACAAAAAAACAAGAACACCCTGCTCTATGAGTTGGTCAAAAAATCCGTGAAAAAACATGCCTACGAAGTAATCAATTTCGGTGTTTTCGAGAACGAAGAAGCAAACTATTCCTATATTGAAATTGCAATTCAAATCGGTTTGTTAATCGAAAGTGGAGCGGTCGATTTTGTCGTGACGGGCTGTTCGTCGGGGCAAGGAATGATGCTTGCCTGCAACACTTTGCCGAATCTGTGTTGCGGATATATCGTCAGTCCGTCGGATGCCTATTTGTTCGGGCGAATCAATGACGGAAACGCGGTATCCTTTCCTTTGGGACTACATTTCGGATGGGCGGGCGAACTCAATCTGAAATATTGTTTGGAGAAACTCTTTGATGAAGATTTCGGTATCGGCTATCCACTGCAAGACAGCGAGCGCAAGAAGAAAGATACGCAACTTTTGAAAACGATAAATAAGATTTCAAAAAGAAGCATGGCTGAGATTTTATCCCAACTGGATAAAGAAGTTGTGCAATCCGCCTTGAGTAGAAAAAATGTAATAGACTATATTCTGGAATATGGCAGCAAAGTGAAATTGGTTGAGTCGTATGTCCGGACGATGCCCTAAAAAGAGGAGTGATTGAGATTTTAAAACCCAACAAACGAGCTGAAACGGCTGAAAACGATGGATGATACTCCATCGTTTTTAAATACTAAAATGATGAAATATGTGCATTCGTGAAACGATTTAAAAGCTTAGGAAAATTGAGGGAAACAGATAAAAATCAACGAAAATAGGGATTTTAGACTAAAGAAAATGCGAAAGGGGACGATATAAAAGACGAAAGAAAACGAAAGAAGGAAACAGGAGGCTACATGAATATCTCAAAAAGAAAAATAGCACTTGCATTGGCAACATCCATGGCGCTAAGTAACTTGCAAGTGTTTGCAAATGATTATAAAGATATCCAAGAACATTGGGCAAAAGAAACAATCTATTCTTTTAAAGAGCAGGGATTCATTGAGCGATATAAGGAAGAAAACTTTTTGCCTAATCGTGAAATTACCAGAGCGGAGTTGATTACAATGCTCAATCGTTCGATGGGTCTGGACGGACATGCGGAGGTTTCTTTTTCTGATGTGCCGATTGGAAGTGAGTTATATGAAGAACTTTCCGTTGCGGTTGCAAATGGATATATTGCCGGATTCAGCGACGGCTCTTTCCGACCGGATGAACCGGTTTCTAGAGGTGAGATTTGTGTATTTTTAGAAAGACTCAACAAAATTCCAAAACAGGGAAACACATCCAAAAAAATCAAAGATATGGATAAAGTACCACAGTGGGCCAAAAATAGCGTGCAGGCAGCAGCCAACGCAAACCTGATTCGAGGTTACGAAAACGGGAATTTTGCTTTATCAAAAAATTTGACTCGTGCTGAAACGATAGCGATACTGAGTAATTCTAAAAACATAGAAAATATAGATTCGCATGCGTTGATTATCCGAAAGGAATCGGATATTCCCAAAAACCGCATCATCAAAAAAAATGTAATTATTTCAGAAGAAATAAAGGACAAAAACTTACTGTTGGACGGCTTAACGATTCAAGGGGATTTGATTCTGAGAGGAGATGATTCAAGTCCGATAAAGATTAGAAACACAAAGGTTTTGGGAGAAGTTCAGATAAACCGAAAAAACGCACAGGTAATTTTTAGCGGTGAGAGCAGCGCGCGACAGATTCGTGTATTTGCCGAATCGGTAATCGGTGCTGAAGATTTAAAAAACGAGCTGAGCAAAGTGGTTGTCAGTAAGCAGTTTGTAGGTCAGAGAGTCGAAGTATCCGCACCGACTAAAGACTTGCAGGTCTATAAAGAAACGAATATTTATGTGAAGGAAAATATTGCACAGATGGTCGTTTTTCTAACGGATAAACCGATTCATCTCATGGTAGATGAAAACAAATCTGTTGGAAAGATTGCGACGGATGAAGCGCGTCATAAGGTAGCGATTGAAAAATTAACTCCTGCGTCATCTTCGGATAAGAAAAAAGAAACTCCGGCAAGTGGTGGCGGAGGCGGAGGTGGCGGAGGTGGCGGATATACCGCTGCACCTTCCGCGCCGATACAAAAAGAGCCGGAGATACCGAAGGTGGAAACGCCATCGGCACAACCCAAAGAAGGGTTGCCTTCTCCGCAAAAAGAAAAAACTACTCCAAATAAACCGGAGGGTTCTTCGGATTCATCGGCAGCACCGATTCAAGAACAAAATGGGAACACGGAGCAGCAACCGCCTGCCCCGCCAAAAGAGAGTCAACCTCCTAAAGACGAATCGGGAGCAGAGCCGGCATTGCCGCCGACACCACCGAGCGACAATGAAGGGGGCAAGCAAGCGCCGCAGAATTTATCAAATCCAAACGAAGAATCTCAAGAAGGTGACAAAAATCCGCCGAGCGCGCCGGAAAATTCGCAGACAGCACCGGGAAGTTCTTCGCAGGATGAATCGAGGGACGGACAACCGACCGACCCGCCTGCCGTATCGGAGAATTCGCCAAAGCCGAATCAACCGTCAACAGACAGCGGTTCGTCACAAAACGCCGATGCTTCGACCGATCAAACGCCAAACTCTCCACCAGCATCTGAAAAAACGCCGGAAGAGTTGGAGCGTGAAAAAAGAGAAGCGGAGCAGAAAAAAGAAGAAGAGAGCAAACAAAAGGCGGCAAGCATCAAATTGGATTTGGAATCCCGAGGCAATCCGGTTGAGCAATATACGGACAGAGACGGAAATATTCGAACGATTCTTTGGACACAGGGCATTACACCGCCGACCATGGCAGAAGACTTTGAATACAAAATTGTTGCGCCGGGATATGAAGAATATCAGGCGCCGTATAAAGCGGGAAACAACTGGTATGATACCAACAAGGTTGCAGGGACACAGCGAGATGATTATCTTTGCTTTGCATCCGTAGCTGCCAATATGATGCATTGGTGGTATCTACAAAATCAAGACAACATTGCAGAATATATCAAAATCGGCGGACAGGACAAGAATATTGCCGGCGAAAATGAAACTAAAAATGAACATTATCGAAGCGTTCTCAATGCCGAGGACTTTATCGATTCGCACAAGAGTCCAAGCGACAGCGCATGGATGAAAAGGTTCATAGACTATTTCGGACATCTGACCAAGGGATTCAACAGTGACCTTTTGGCAGATTTGATGATTAACGGATACAAACCGACAGAGGACGGAGCACCTCATGCAAAAGAGAAAGACTTCCGCAAATTCAAGTTTGACAATAGAGGCGGGCTATTTTATCCGGTGTTTGGGGATGAACCGCTCACTGAAAAATTCTTCAGCGGAGATTATTCTTCCTTCGGGCAAAGTATTAAAGCCGGTCTTATGGACGGAAAAATTATCGGTTTGGAGCATCTGACAAGCAGTAAAGGAACCACGCATATTATCACGCTGTGGGGAGCGGAGTATGATTTGGATGGGAATATCACGGCGGTATTTATCACCGATTCGGACGATACGGACTACGGGAATGTGGCAATGAGACGATATAATGTGCTGAAAATAGGTAACAAACCGTATTTGAGTACGCGAGTTGACAGAAATGGCGGAGCAGGCATCGAGTATATCCAGACTTTGTCAACAGGAGAGAAACTGTGGGAAGAGTACTTCAGAAAACAAAATTCGTAGATGGATTATACTTTATTATTTATAAAGGGCTAAGCATTGCTTGGCTCTTTTTCTTTGTTCAACGGAAGATTTTGGGAAGAGATGATTTCAAAAGGGATGGAATTACGGGAGATGTGATATAATAATCATGTGGCTGAGTTCATCAGGCGCCTATATAATAGGAAGGAACTTATCAAAAATTTTCGATTGGTGTTTTAAAAATGGAAATTGAAAAATATTATGCTACTCTTGTTTCAGGCGCAATAAAAGAATGGAGAAAATATGCTGGATAATAAAGGTTTTGATTTGTGGGCGGATGATTATGACAAAAGTGTGGGTCTATCGGATGAGGACAACACTTTTCCATTTGCCGGCTACAAGGAAGTGCTCGGGAAGATTTTTGCCGAGGTGATGTGCAAGAAAAATGCGAGAGTGCTCGACATCGGTTTCGGTACGGGCACGCTTACGAGCAAATTATATGAAAGAGGCTGTATGATTTGGGGCATAGATTTTTCGGAGCGAATGATTGAGATTGCGCGTGAAAAAATGCCTCAAGCACATTTGGTTTCGGGTGATTTCACCAAGGAGATACCGAAAGATTTTTTGCAGAAAAAATTTGATTTCATCATCGCGACCTATGCGCTGCATCATTTGACGGATGAGGAAAAGCCCGATTTTTTAAAATCGCTTCTTTCTATGCTTGATTCAGGTGGGAAAATTTTGATTGGCGATGTCACTTTTGACACCAGAGAAGAGCTTTTGGCTTGCCAGGAAGAAAATGCGAACGAATGGGATGAGGAAGAATTCTATTTCGTGTCGGATGAAATAAAAGCGATTTTTCCCGAAAAATGTCGTTTTGAAAAAATTTCTTTTTGCGCCGGAATTTTTTATATTGGATAGAAGCACAGAATTAGTCAATAAATTTCGATTTTCTACAAAAGTAATTGTAACCTATTTGTAATTGTATTATTAAGGATGTGCATATATAATAAGGTTGTGGGGAGGTGAATTTGATGAAGAATCAGAGGATGATTATTATACTGATTGCGGCTTTGTTAGTAGTTGCACTTTCAGTTGGATATTATAGAAAATATCGAATGACGGATTCGGAACCGAGCAAACCGATCGTCTCCGGAGAGACGGGTGAAGACGATACCGGCAATCAAAGACCGGATGATGTAGTCGTATTGTCACCAGAGGATGCCTTGCAACTTGCGACCGAGCAAATCGATATCAATAATTTTACAATAAGCGTGTCCGACAAGACATTAACGAAGGATGATGAAAATTATTATCTCATCGATGTGGTGAACAAATCGGGACCGTCTTTCAGCATGCAAATGGCGATTAACAAACGCTCGGGCGACATTTTCGCCTATGAACCGTCAACGGATGAGCTGCTTTCGATGTCCGAGTTTCCGATTGTGACTCCGATTGCCGAAAAGCAGGATTGGAACGGCGTTTTTGTTCCGAGCAAAGATTCGGAAGCGACACCGGGACTCAGCGTGGAGCTGATGCAGGCGGACAACAACCAATTTGAATTCAAAGTGCTTTTCCAAAACGGGGAGGATTCGACTTTCTATGAGATTGCAAAAATCGACGGAAGCAAGGCGAATTACAAAAGCGATGAGCAATATGAGCTCGTATTTATTAAAAACGGAGACAAACTCACGATTACGGAATCGGGAGAAGGACCGCTCGCTGCGAAGAATGTAAAACTGACCGGCGAATATGAATTGAAAAAATAGAATTTATCTTGGATAATTGAAAATTTCATTGAGAGAGACATTGAGCGATGAAATTCGGCGTAGCAGTTTTTAACTGCTACGCTTTTTTGTTTGGATAAGCTATCAAATTCGTATTTGTTAAACTTCCACCGTTTTGACAGATTTCTGTGCTTATATCTTATTTTTGTGGTATAATACAAAACAGAATGAAGGAGAGATGAAATTTGAAAAATATATTGATTCGATATGGCAGAAGTCCAAAAGATGTCGTCACGGAGGCATTTCGATTTACTGTCATTGTTTTGTTGTTGCTCGTATTAGTAAGATTTTTTCCAATCTTTGCTTTATCCATGATACTGATACCGGCAATTTATACTGCTTTAACTTATCGCACGGGATTGCTGTTCCCTTTGTTGAGCTTGTTGTTCGTTTCGTTGTTTTTGACTTTGCTTGACGCCGACTTGGCGAGTTTGAATTCGGTGACGACGGGAGCGATTATGGGGATTGCGGTAGGCGAAATCAATTATCGTAAAAATGATATGATGACGGCGATTACAGTCGGAATGTTGATTCTGGTTGCCAATCATGCAATCATTCTTTATTTATATAAGTTGGCAAACGGCAGCGATATTGTGCCGACGATTATTGAAGAGATGCAAAAAATTCTCGCCCAGAACAAAATGGCAAATACTATCAATGAGCAGGAAATGAAAAGCATGCTCCAGACGATGTTGCCGGGGGCGATAATTGCGCAGGATTTCGTATCCTCGCTGTTCAATTATTTTATTGCGGGCAAAATTGCCAATGTGAATACACCGGAGAACAAGCCTTTCAAAAGTTTTTGGGAATTTACGATTCCTGGAAGCGCATCGGTGGCTTGTTTGGTTACTTTGATAACGGTCTTGCTTTTCTCGTTGACGGGATATGCATACCAAGATTTAACTACCAATCTGATGGTGATTTATATTACCATTTTACTGATACAAGGATTATCCGTTGTCGATTTTATGTTTTTGCGTGAAAAAACATTGTTGATACGCATGACGGTCATGCTCTTTTTGATGTTTTTCACGCCGGTTTTGTTGCTATTGGGCGTATTGGATGCGGTTGCAAACATCCGAAGATTGCCGAGATAATCAAGGAGAAGATTATGAAGGAAAAGGGAAACTCCCTTGTGTTTAGCAATATTTTTATGGTTGCGACATCAATTGCATTGATGTTTTACAATATTTTTATCGGTTTGATCGCGTTGGCAATCAGCGGACTGATTATCAAGGTGCAATCCGATGAAGAGAAAAAGCAGCAGCAGGAAATGGACTCGTATTTGGAAACTTTTACCATGACGATGGACTATCGTACCAAACAGTCAATTTCCAATTTGCACATGCCGCTTTGTATGGTCAACAGCAAGGGAATTGTCGTATGGTATAATAAAAAATTGTCGGATGTTTTTGGGAAAAAAGGTCTGTTTGGCGAAAAAATAGAAGATTATGTATCGGAATTTGATATTGCAAAAATGATGGAGACGGAAGAAGGGAGTATTGAAATCGACCAATTTTATGACCGGGTATATCGAGCGATTTACAGTATCAATTCGGGCAAAGACCAAAAAGAAAAAAATCTGATGATTTGTTTTGAAGATATTACGGAAGTGATTCACTTACGCAAAGAATTTGAGCAGAGCCAAACGGCAATTATTTCGATTCAAGTGGATTCGCTCGATGAAGTGCTCGATTCGACGGAAGAACAAAATCGTCCGCGGGTTACGGCGGAAATTGAAAAACTGCTCAAAACCTGGGCGGAAAAATATAATATGATGCTCAAAAAAACATCGGCGGACAAATATTTCGGCGTAACGACCGAAGAAGATTTGTTGTTGATGGAAGAAAATAAATTTCAAATCCTCGACGACATTCGAGCGATTGATTTTGCAAACACGATTCCGGTTTCTGTATCGATGGGAATTTCACCTTATTTCGGTGGCCTTAAAGAGACGCAGCTGATTTCGGAATCGGCGCTGGACATCGCGCTTGGACGAGGCGGTGACCAGGTCGCGGTAAAAAGAAATGACAAATACAGTTTTTACGGCGGAATGTCCAAGGCGGTCGAGAAGAAAACTCGGGTCAAGGCGAGAATTGTCAGCTATGCGCTCAAAGATTTGATTTTGGAAAGCAGCGATGTGCTCGTGATGGGACACAATTATGCCGACTTGGATGCCATCGGATCGGCAATGGGAGTCGTGGCGATTGCGGAAATGTTGGAGCGGGATGTCAAGGTTGTGCTCGAGCATTCGAATTCATCCATCGATGTGCTGTATAATCGAATCAAGGAAAATCAAAAATACGGCGATATTTTCGTCAGCAAGAGCGAAGCCAAAGCGATGCTCAAAAATACGACTTTGCTCGTCATCGTCGATACGCACAGACCGAGTCTTACGGAATGTCCGGAGCTTGTGGATATGAGCGACCGAGTCGTGCTTATTGACCATCATCGTCGCGGACAGGAATTTGTTGAAAATCCGGTTCTTATTTTCCACGAAACTTATGCATCTTCGGCATCGGAAATGGTGACGGAGCTGATTCAATACACCAAAGAAAGACCGCATGTCAATCCGCTGATTGCCGAAGCGTTGCTTTCCGGAATTACGCTGGACACCAAGAATTTCACATTCAAAACCGGTGTGCGAACTTTCGAGGCGGCGGCATTTTTGCGAAAGCAGGGAGCCGATACGGTGGCGGTCAAAACTTTGTTCCAAGGCGATATGGAAACTTTCCGCATCCGAGCCGATGCGATGAACCGACTCAAAGTTATCGGGGATTCCGTGGCACTCACTTATTGCGAAAAGCAGATGGAAAATCCACAGCTTGTGGCATCCAAAATTGCCGATGAGTTGTTGAATCTCAAAGGAATTCAGGCATCTTTCGTGCTTGCACAGGATTTTAATGAAGAAATCCAAGTCAGCGCACGCTCCTTGGGTAAAATCAATGTGCAAGTCATTATGGAAAAACTCAACGGTGGCGGCCACATGGAGACCGCGGCGACACAAATCAACGACATCTCGATGAATGATGCAATTGAAAAAGTGGAAGAACAAATTATGATATATCTAAAGGAGATTGAAAGAAAATGAAAGTAATATTTCTAAAAGATGTCAAAGGAACCGCCAAGAAAGGCGAGCTCAAAGAAGTGAGCGACGGTTACGCGCGCAACTTTCTTTTCCCGAAAGGCATCGCGAAAGAAGCGAACACCGTAAATCTCAATGAGCATAAACAACAGGAAAAAGGAAAAGAAATCAAAGCGCAGCGTGAAGAGGAAGAAGCGAGAGAACTCGGCAAATCCATGGACGGCAAGCGAGTGGAAATTTTCACAAAAGCCGGCGAGGGCGGCAGATTGTTCGGCGCGATTACGAGCAAGGACATCGCCGATTCGGTGAAGAAAAAGCTCGGTATCGAAGTTGATAAACGAAAAATTTTGCTGAGCGACCCGATTAAACATATCGGAAGCTTTGATGTCGAGATCAAATTGCATCCGAAAGTTTCTACAAAAATTGTTGTGGATGTAAAAGAAAAAGACCAGTAGGAGAATTCTATGTTGGAAGGCAAAACCATTCCATATTCGATTGAAGCGGAGCAATCCGTTTTGGGTAGCGTGCTGCTCGACAAAGATTTGCTCATCATAGTGGTCGATATCGTCAGCAAAGAAGATTTTTATGCGGAACAAAATGCGGAAATCTACGATGCGATGCTGACTTTGTTCAAACGCAATGAGCCGATTGACCTCGTGACGATGGTTGAAATTTTGAAAAATCGCAATCTGCTCGACAAAGTCGGCGGAATCGGCTACTTGACCAATCTTTCGACCGCGCCGGATTTCACCGACAATATTATGGCATATGCAAAAATCGTCAAAGAGAAATCCATTTTGCGCAAATTGATTCAGGCATCGACCCAAACGATTCAAAACTGCTACGACCAAGAGCAGGATGTCGCTTCGGTACTTGAAAAAGCGGAAAAATTGGTATTCGATGTCGCGCAGGAAAAAGACCAGCGCGGATTGGTGCCGATTGAAAATGTACTTGTAGACAGCTTTGAAGTGCTACAAGAACTTTATATGCGCAAAGACAAGCTGACGGGATTGACGACGGGATTTACCGATTTGGACAGAAAACTCGGCGGGATGCAAAAAACCGACTTGATTTTGGTGGCGGCGCGACCGGCGATGGGAAAGACGGCATTTTGTTTGAACATTGCACAAAACGCGGCGCTCAAATCAGGCGCAAAGGTTGCGATATTTAATCTCGAGATGAGCAAAGAACAGTTGATACAGCGTATGATTTCGGCGACCAGTCAGGTCGAATTGTCGCGGCTCAAAAACGGAAGTCTTGATGACGACGATTGGCCAAAGGTCACTCGCGGAATTGGTCTGCTTCAAAATACCAATGTATATATTGACGATTCGCCGGGAATCACGGCGGTCGAATTGCGCTCCAAATGTCGAAGGCTGAAAGTCGAGCGCGGATTGGACCTTGTGCTTATCGACTACCTTCAGTTGATGGAGGGCGATGGAAAAACCGAGAGCAGACAGCAGGAGATTTCGAAAATTTCCCGCTCGCTCAAAATTTTGGCAAAAGAACTCGAATGTCCGGTTGTCGCTTTGTCCCAGCTTTCGCGAGCGGTCGAAGCGCGCTCCGACCATCGACCGATGCTTTCCGATTTGCGAGAATCGGGAGCGATTGAGCAGGACGCCGATGTGGTCATGTTCTTATATCGTGATGATTATTACAACAAGGACTCCGAATTTAAAAATATAACGGAAATCATTATCGCAAAGCATCGTCATGGCGAAATTGGAACCGTTCCGCTCACTTGGCTCGGACAATTTCAGCTTTTCCGCGATGCACTCGACCCGCGCTACGCGGGAATGTTCGGTTAGTAAGAAAGATGTTGGGAAACCGGCATCTTTTTTGATGCAAAAAATCTCGCATCGGATTTTTATTTGCGTTTTGAAAAGCAGATTTTAAAATTGCATTTTGCTTTTTTAACTCGAGATTGTATTTTGCGAAAAGAATTTGATTTTGGGTTTTGTATTATGAAATGCAATTTGAAATTCGATTTTATTTTTCGTGAAGCGTTTCGGAGTATCCATTTCTATTGATGCTGGTATTAAAATCTTCTATGCGTGCAATAAATTATTTCTATAAATAAAACTACTGTATTGTTCTTCATAATTCGGTATAATAGTTATTGCTTAAAAGTATAACAAAACTAGGAGGGTTTTATGAAGATGAAACGAATAGGAATTTTGTGTCTGATTGCGGTGTTGCTGTTGACAGCTTGCGGAAAGACGGAAGCGCCGAGCGGTACACAAGAGCCTGCGAAAACTGAAAAGCCGGCGGAAAATACGAATCCGGTACTTACTTACTCGTTGCAAGGTGACACCGGCAACACGCTCAATCCGTTGACTGCGGATGACCGATACGGCTTGATGACTTGTCATCTGCTATATTCAAAATTGTATTATATCAATCCGGACGGCAGCGTGGATTATATTTTGGCGGAGAGCATGGAGCCGTCTGAAGACGGTTTGCAATATACGCTGAAGCTCAAAGAAAATTTGAAGTGGAGCGACGGACAACCGCTGACTGCTGACGATGTAATCTTTACTTATCAAAAAGTCAATGAGAATAATCAAAATCTATACATCGACGGAAAACCGATTGAAGCGGAAAAAGTGGATGAGCGAACAGTAATTTTCAAATTGCCGGCAGTATCCGTCAGCACATTTGAGTTATTGACAGCGGAGATGAGCATCGTGCCGAAGCATATTTTTGAGAGTCGAAATAATTTTGACATCAATATGCTGGAAGAGAAAATCGTCGGCTCGGGCGCTTATGTATTGGACGAATACAAGACGGGACAGTATTTGAAATTCTCGAAGAACCCGAATTATGTCGGTGGCGAACCGTTGATTGAAACGATTGTGTTCAAAATTATCGAGAAAAATGATACGGCGAGCCTCGCATTGCAAAATGGCGAAGTGGATGTTTGGGTAGGATTGCCGGATTTATTGGCGCCTTTTGAAAACAATGATGCTTTCAAAATCAATCATTACAGCGAAGGCCGCGTTTCTTATCTTCGATTGAACCCGGCGATGGATTCGATGAAGGACAAAAACTATCGTGAAGGATTGCTTTACGCACTCAACCGAAGCGAAATTATGCAAGCGGCTTACAGCGACGACAGCTTCTACAAATTGTGCTATTCTTTCTTGCCGCCGAGCAACAGCTTCTACACGGAAGATGTGCAAAAATGGGATCAGAATTTGGACAAGGCGAAAGAATTGACAGCAAATGGACCTAAAAACCTTAAGATTTGCTACATCGACGAAGATCCGGTGCAAACCAATCAGGCTTTGGTGATTCAAAAAGAGCTCAAGGATATCGGAATTCAGCTTGAACTTACCGGCGTCAATCAGGCGGCGTATATGAAAGCGGCTTATGACAAAGAGAACAAGGATTATGATATTTACCTTGGCGGTTATGTAATGGGGGTTGACCCTGAAATTTTCTCTACGCTTTTCGTATCGACAAAGGACAACTGGATTGCTTATAACAACAAAGAAATTGACGCTTTGTTTGCAAAAGGAAATGCGACTTTAGACCAGGCGGAGCGTACAAAGATTTATAATGAAGTTCAAAAAATGGTTTCGGAAGAAGCAATCTTCTATCCATTTGGCGAGAATCGTCGAACTTTGGTTACTTCATCGCGATTGGAAGGAATTGAGGATGCCAAACTTGTGCCGATTTATACATTCGGCGATTGGGCGAAGTTGAAGTTGAAGTAAAGCGCGGAGCTTGTATTCACTTGCTTTTACAAACCGATGAAATTGAAATTAGAATAGAAAAGGGAGGTATGAAAATGCCTCCTCTTTTATGATTTGGAGAGAGTTGTGATAAAGTATATTTTTAAAAGAATATTGCAAGCCATTCCGCTGTTACTGTTGATTACGATTATCTGTTTCGGGCTCATCAATCTGGCACCTTACGATGCCATCGATTCCATCACGACGCCGGATATGACGAAGGCGGAAGTGGAAGCGAAGCGGGAAGAGTACGGACTCAATGACCCGGTAATCGTGCAGTACGCGAGATGGCTCAAAAATATTTCAAAGGGAGAGTTCGGCTATTCGCTGCTGTCGCACACGAGCATCAAATACGATTTGCGCAATCGGATTCCGGCGACGATTCAGTTGGTGTTGCCGGCGTATATGAGCGCCTATCTGCTTGCGATCGTGTTGGGTTTGATAGCGGGGAGCAATCAGCACAAATGGCAGGACAAAATGATAGACGGATTGTGCTCCGTCGGTATTTCGATGCCGACCTTTTGGTTCGCGATGATTGTGATGTATTTTTTGGGACATAAATACAAATTATTTCCTTTGACGGGAATGCATACGATTGGCATGGAAGATTCGGTAGCGGATTATTTTCGTCATTTTGCGATGCCGTACATCGTTTTGACCATCGCTTTTTTGCCGGATTTGACGAGATATGTGCGAAGCTCGACCATCGGTCAAATGAAAGAAGACTATGTGATGGTGCAACAGGCATTCGGCGCGAAAAAAAGAGAAATTTTGTTTCGACATGTCAGCAAGAATGTGTTGATTCCGCTGATTACCAAATTGGGCATGGCGTTGCCGCTTTTGGTAACGGGAGCAGTCATTACCGAAACGATTTTTGCTTGGCCGGGAATCGGTTCGTATTTTGTCAAAGCGATTCAATCGCTGGACTATCCGATTGTGATGAGCATTTTGGTATTGTCGGGCACCTTGGTCATCTTGGGAAATCTGCTTTCGGATATTCTGTATTGCATTACGGATCCGAGAATCAAATCTTTGTAACGGAGTGTTTATGAAAAGAAAGAACAGACGACTGGAGAATTTGAAATATGAATTCCAGCGTAACAAACAGGCTATCTTTGCGGCAGCCTATCTTGTAATCGTCATATTGATAAGTATTTTTGTTGTGTTCAGCAGCGTTGACCCGGATGCCATCGATGTTGCACACAAATTTGAGCCGCCGTCCGCAGCGCATTGGTTCGGAACGGATGAGCTCGGTCGGGATTATTTTATTCGAGTGCTTTACGGAGGTCGAGTGTCGCTCTTGGTAGCGATTTTGGCGATGTTGACCGCGATTTTTATCGGTGTATTCATCGGATTGATTTCGGGATATTTCGGCGGAATCGTTGACAGTATTTTGATGAGAAGCATTGATGTGCTCTCGTCGATTCCTTGGATTATATTGGTGACGGTATTCGGATTGTTTTTCAAACGCGGAATCTTATCCATCGTCATCGTCATCGGGATTTTCGGTTGGATGGAGATTGCCAGAGTGGTTCGCTCCGAAGTGCTTTCGGCAAAAGAGCGTGAATATGTGAAATATGCAAGCTTCATCGGTGTGCCGGCGAGCAGAATTATCAAATCGCATATTTTGCCATCCGTTTTTCCAACGATTATTACCGCGGCGACCTCGTCGATTGCGGGAGCGATTATGGTGGAGAGTGCACTGAGCTTTTTGGGATTGGGCGTGGCGGCGCCGATGTCCAGCTGGGGAAGTTTGCTCCAAAGCTCTCAGCAATATTTGCAACGAGCACCATATATGGCGGTCTTGCCGGGTGTTTTGATAATTTTGACGGTGTATTCATTCAATAAATTGGGCGACATATTGCGCGTTTTTGTTGAGCCGAGAGTAGCGATGGGTGAGAGCGATGGATAAAAAAATATTGGAAGTACAAAATTTGAAAGTGACTTTTCGCGAAAGAAAACAAGAGGTGCAGGTCATTCGCGGCACGAATTTCAGCGTGCAGGAAGGCGAAGTGCTCGGCATCGTCGGTGAAAGCGGCAGCGGAAAGTCGGTGATGATGAAGGCGGTCATGGGCATTCTTCCGCCGAATGCGAAAGTGACGGGCGATTTGATGACGCTCGGCGATACGAATTTGAACAAACTCAACTCGGAGGAGTATCGAAAGCTTCGCGGAAAAGAAATGACAATGATTTTTCAAGATCCGATGACGGCGCTCAATCCGCTCGTGAAAATCGGAAAACAAATCGAAGAAGTCATTTTGCGTCACAATAATTGCTCAGCGAGCGAGGCAAAGCAAAGAGCGATTGACATTCTGAAAAAAGTCGGCATTGCGACGCCCGAGCAGAGAGTTAAGCAATATCCTCACGAGTTTTCGGGCGGAATGCGCCAACGAGTGCTGATTGCGATGGCGCTTGCCTGCGAGCCGAAATTATTGATTGCCGACGAGCCGACGACGGCGCTGGATGTTACGATTCAGGCGCAAATCTTGGAATTGTTGCAGGAACTGAAAGAGGAATACAAAACCTCCATCATTTTGATTACGCATGATATGGGCGTGGTCGCATCCATGTGCAACAAAATCGTGATTATGTACGGCGGATTGATTATGGAGAGCGGTACGGCGGAAGAAATTTTTTACGAGCCGAAACATCCTTACACCAAAGCATTGCTGAGAGCGATTCCGGCATTGGATTTGAAAGAGGGCGAACGATTGCAATCCATCTCGGGATTGCCGCCGTCATTGGTGCATCCGCCGGAGGGATGTCCTTTTGCCGAGCGATGCGAATTCGTTTCCGAAGAATGTCATCAAGCCTTCCCGCCATATCGGAATTTCAGTCCGACACATTCGGCAGCTTGCTTTTTGAACCGACAGGAGATAATATGAATCAAGAAATTTTGGTAAGTGCAAAGAATTTGAAAAAATATTTTCCGGTCAAGAGTTTTCTAGGCGGAAAAACAAAATTTGTCAAAGCGGTCGATAATGTCACGATGGATATTATGAAAGGCGAAACCTTCGGCTTGGTCGGGGAATCGGGTTGCGGCAAAAGTACGCTCGGGAGAACTTTGATACGAATGTACGATGTGACCGACGGAACGATACATTATGCAGGCGAGGATATCACATGCGTCAAGCCTTCCGAATTGAAAGAATTTCAAAATAAAATGCAGATTATATTTCAAGACCCGTATTCCGCACTCAATCCATATTGGAGTGTCGAAGAAATTTTGGACGAGCCGCTCAGACAAATCGGAACGCCGAGCAAGGAGCGACGGGAGAAGATGGAATATCTGTTAAACAAGGTCGGGATGAACCGCTCGGATTTGCAAAAATTTCCACATGAGTTTTCGGGCGGACAGCGCCAACGAATCGGTATCGCAAGAGCGTTGTCGGTCAACCCGGAATTTATTATGTGTGACGAGCCGATTGCGGCGCTTGATGTATCCATTCAGGCGCAGGTGGTAAATATGTTGGAGGATTTGCAGCAGGAGTTGGGATTGACCTATCTTTTTGCGGCACATGATTTGTCGATGGTCAAATATATCAGCACGAGAATCGGTGTGATGTATTTGGGCGATTTGGTCGAGCTTTCGTCCGGCGACGAGCTATATGAAAAACCGATGCATCCCTACACGCAGGCATTGCTTTCCGCCATCCCGATTCCGGATCCGCGAAAAGCGAAGATGAAGAATCGTGTAAAATTGCAAGGCGAGATTCCAAATCCGATGAATGTTCCTCAAGGATGTCGATTTGCACCGCGATGCCTCTATGCGAAAGAACAATGCAAGCTTGAAAGACCGCAGTTTCGCGAAATCATGAGCAAGCATTTCGTCGCTTGTCATTTTGCGGAAGAAATCAATTCCTAAAAGTAAATTCAATACTAGCCTTGAAAGTGGATTTCGTTTTCGATTTGAAAAGCGACTTCCACTTTTTTGATTTTGGATTTTTACTTTCAATTTATTTTTTAGCGGGTAAAAACTTGCTGAAATTTTTACTGTAGATATTATAAAAAATCCCGACTGGCCGATATATATAATGAAGTTTTGAAACTCAAAACGGAATTTGAAACAAAGATAGGGTTGGTGATTATGAAAAAGGGATTAATTCGTGTTTTGGTGGTGGAGCCCGGCAAGCCACCGTACGAAAAAAGCGTGGAGAACAAACCGGAAACTTGGAAGGAATTGGTTGGTGGACAGTATGAGTCCAGCGCATTTCCGGAGTCCAAGCAAATCGGCGGATTGTTTTACCATAATGCAAATTCCAAAGCAAGTCGATTCAAAGGGAATCGATTTTTGGACTACGGAGACGGACACAAGGATATGATTTTCGGGACATTTGTTATTTTCGGTTTTGATTACAACGGAATGTGTGCAAGCTCGCTCACACCGGAGCAGATGAGCTACTATATGAGTCGTTTTGCAGAGCCGGAGGTTTACGAAAGCAGAGAGCAAATCGAGCAGCTGCTCGCAAAAAATTGATAAGAATTCAAAAGTTGTTTTCGAATCGAAGACAACTTTTTTTGTGCAAATAATCATTTTGAAAGAACATATTTCGCGTAAAGAATATGATACAATAAAGATGAAATTATAAATTGGAGTTTCTTAGAGACAGAAGCGCCGCAGCGAAAGGAGACTTATGGAGAAAAAACCGGTATTCATTCATGTTTATTGTATCGAGGATGACGAACAAACGCGTTTACTTCTTCGGGAGATTTTAAGAACTTATCTTCTTGTCGGTTTGCCTTTTCAAATCCGTCATTGGAAAGAAGATAAAGAAATGGTCGAAGTCGCCTTGCGTTACGGGAAGATGATTGAGCAAAGCGATACGGAAACGGTTATTGAGGGGATTGTGACAGAAGAAATGATAAAAGAGGTTTTTGACAATAATAAAAGGGATAAAGAGTGGGGAAAGTTTTTTACCATCTCGGTCGGCAAAATATGGTGTACGCATTACGGCAGTGAGTTATGTTTTTCCGATTTGAGCGAGGAGGAAGCATCGGCAATCGAAAAAATGCTGTCACCGGTTGAATTACATCTCAACATATATCGAGAAAAATTTGATGCGTAATCGAATAATAAATTTAAAGATGATGAAATCCGAGCCGATTCTTTACGGAAAAATGCAGGAAATCAGAAGCGGATTGAAGAAAAATATATTCTGAAAGTAAAAAGTGAATAAAAATCGAGATTTTAAATTTTGATTCGTCATTTTGAAACAAAAACCGAAAAAAAAACAAAAACAAAAAAACCGACCTTGACGATAACAGTCTGAAAGGTCGGTTTTGTTTTTTAAATTACAGCATGGACGCTAAGGTGAACAGAAGTTCGACACCATATCCCGTTGCACCGCGACGGCAATAAGGTTTGTCCTCGCTCACATCCGAAGTGCCTGCGATATCGACATGAATCCAAGGAATATCCTGTACGAATTCGCCGATAAAAGCACCGGCAACCTGCGAGCCGCCGAAACGACCGCCGGAGTTTTTCAAATCCGCGATCTTCGACTTGTTGAGCTCTTTGCCCGCATCATCGAGTGGAAGACGCCAGATTTTTTCAAACGAAACCTTTGCCGCTTTTTCGAATACTTGGTAGAATTCTTCATCATTGGTCACAATTCCGGCATAATCCGTTCCGAGTGCTACCAGCACAGCGCCTGTCAAAGTTGCAATATCCACAATTTTTGTTGCTTTTTCTTCTTCAATCGCATAAGTCACCGCGTCGATGAGAGTCAATCTTCCTTCTGCATCCGTGTTGACGATTTCAATCGTTTTGCCCGCCATGGAGCCGATGATGTCGCCCGGCAAATAAGAATGACCGGAAATCATATTTTCCGCTGCAGCGACGATGGCAACGACATTGACTTTGAGTTTGGATTGTGCAATCGCACGAATTGCTCCGATAACTGCAGCCGAGCCCGCCATGTCGGTTTTCATATTCATCATTCCGTCCGTCGGTTTGATGGAATATCCGCCGCTGTCGAAAGTGAGTCCTTTTCCGACGAGCGCCAATTTTTTGTCGCTGCCCGGATTGCCCTGATAGTTCATGACAATCAATCTCGGCTCCGCATCCGAGCCTTGCGCAACGGCAAGATAAGCCTTCATGCCGAGTTTTTCAATCTCCGACTTGTTGCGAATTTTCACATCGACCGGAAGTCCTGCAAGAGCCTCCGTCGCCAAAGTTGCCAAATTGGCAGGCTTGATAACATTCGCCGGCTCGTTGACCAAGTTACGCGCCAAGATGATGTTTTCTGCAAGCATTTCCGCTCTCTTCAAGCATTTATGAGCATCCGCAAATTCCGTATAAATTGCCACATCGCCTAGCTCATGCAATTTATCTTCCTTCGTTTGATATTTTTCAAAACCGTATTCCGCCAAAAGCATCGCTTTCACGGCTTTTAGGAAATTATCGACATGATTGAGTTCTTTTTTCGCATTTTGGAACATGAAAATAGGCGTTTTGGATTTGAGTTTTTGAATCTCCTTTACCGCTTTTCCAAAAGAATTCATCACGATTTCATTGTTCAATTTTTCATGAGCGCCAAGTCCGACCAATACGATGTGAACATGTTTGGACGAATTTTTGTAAAAGCTGGTGAATGAATAAATCTGCTCTTTTTTTCCTTCAAACAATTTTGCATCAATATATGGTTGAAGCATTTCTCTAAAGTCTTCATCAAAAAAGTCACCCAATTGCACATCAGCATTAAATGGAATGACATAAGAATCGTAATCACGCATGATTTCAAGATTGTCAAGTAGTTGTATCTTCATAATTACCTCCATATTGTTTTATTAAAACTATTGTATCGCAAAAGCGTCATAAAGTACAGATGATTGACGCAAACTTTGTATAATTTTTACGCGAATTGATAGATGAAGTTTATGTTTTTTATAAAAATTTTCGATTGATGATTTTGTGATAGACATAGCAATTTGAATTTTCTTGTGGTAGATTGTAATTAGGAAAAATTAAGTGTTAAAGGTTAAGAGGATGATATGAAAAAAGTAAAAGTGGAATTTGTGAATACATGACCATCCTGTGATTCGATTGGAAGATTGGTTCAATCTTCAGCAGCCAGATACAAAGAAAAAATTGATTTAAAATTGTATTATGCAGGAAGGGATATGGAATACATAAAAAAGTATGGCATGATTTATGTTGGAACTTTGATAATTGATGAAAAAATATTTATTAAAAATCCCAACAAAATGATGATTGACCGAGCTATTGATGACGCCGTTTCAAAATTGAATGAAGGAGGAGATGGATGATGAGAGAGTATCTTTGGAATATTCTTCGCGTTTCTTTTAATTTATTGAACACCGCGTCTTCTTGGATTGTAATCAGCTACCTCATCGCAGCGATTCTGCATGATTTAATTCCTGTCGAAAAGCTGCATCATCATTTGGGGAATAAGAGTTTTTCAGCTTTGATGAAAGTTACACTGTCGGGATTTGTCTTGCCTATTTGCAGTTGCGGAACCGTTCCGTTGGGAATCAGTATGTATTATTCCGGCGCTTATATCGGTCCGGTACTTTGTTTTATGACATCCACGCCGGTTATCAATCCGATTGCGCTGATTTTGTCGTACGGATTATTTGGGAAAGAACTGACCGCAATATATTTTGTAATTGGTTTAATTTTTCCGATGATGATTGGATGGATTGCAAACAGCACCGCCGGAAAAGAATTGTATTATCCACAGGCTTATTCTCAAAATATCGAGATGAGTGAGCGGATGGATACTAGAAGCATACCTGAAAAAATAAAATCGGGATTTGTTTGGATGGTGAACGATTTTGCTTTAGTAATAAGTAAATATGTTGTTACAGGGATGTTTGTAGCCGGATTCATTATGGTAACTTTTCCATCATCCGTAATTCAGAAATATTTAGGAAATCCAAGTGCATTGTCATTATTAAATGTAGCGATATTGGCAACGGTAATGTATGTTTGTGCGGTCGGTCATATTCCGTTTATTGCTGCCCTGATTGCAGCGGGAGCGTCACCGGGTTCTGCAGTAACTTTTTTGATTGCGGGCGCATCTACCAATATCGCGGAACTAATCAGTATTTATCGAATGATAGGGAAGCGATCGGCAATCATTTACGGTGGAGTTGTTACGGCGATGGCTGTTGTTCTAGGCTATATTACGAATTTAATTTTGATGCCGAGTTATAAACCGCAGATAAGTATTGATACAATCGACTATTCAATTCAAAGTGCCAATCGGTTGATAGTTATTTTCCCGACGGGATTTCGTTATGCAGCTTCATCCGTTATTCTGATATTCTTTGCGCTGGCAATGTATCATAGAATCATGAGTTATATAGAGAAAAGGAGATTGCAATGAAAGAACTGAAAAAAATTATTGCAGTTTTCGTCATTTTTGTGGTAGGCTTTCAGCTTTATAGTCGAAACAAATCCATTCAGGAAAATAATGATTTTGGAGAAAAAGACCATCCTTACCTCATTCATTTTTTAGAAACAAATAAAAATTATGATTTGCTGATGGCAAAAAGTGAAGATGTGAATGATGACGGGAAAAAAGATTTGTTGGTCATATACCATCCTCAAGAAGAAGAAAAAAATTATGCGGTAGTACTGCTCAATAAAGATAATACACAATATCAAGCGACGGAAAAGTTTTTAGCCCCAAGAGAGAATGTAGATATTCAGTTTAAAAACATTGATGAAAAAGAGCCTATCGAATTTATAATATCAGGCTCGAAAGATGGAAATTACGGATATGCCATTTATCGCATGCAAGCGGATATGACAGTTCGAGATTTGTTTAGTGAGGATATGGACAATTGTTGTTAGGAGGCAATATGAAAAGAAAAATAGCAACTATATTATTGAGCATGATTTTGGTAACGGGATTTTTTGGATGCAGCAAAAGCAATCAAGGCGGAGATTCCAATAGCAGCACACCGCCGGAACAGACGGATGTGAACAGTGATTATGAGATTAATTTGGGCTACTACAATTGTGACCACATGGTTGCAGGACCGGTTGGAGAAGCGGCGGGAATATATAAAGCCCATAATCTCAAAGTAAAGTTGACCGGAAACGGCAAAGTTCCACAGGCGATGGCTGCAGGACAAATGGATGCCGGATATATCGGCGCGCGAGGATTGGTTGCGGCAAACGGAGAAGGTTCTCCGATTGTTTATGCGGCAAACAATCATATCGGCGGCTCAATGTATCTGGTTGTGTCCAATGATATTAAAAAACCGGAAGATTTATATGGTCAAAAAGTTGCGATGGGCGCCCCCTCAACAAGTGAGGATTGGCTTGCGGGATATTCTCAGATTCTTAATCTCTCAACAAAAGCAGAAGACTATGAATTGGTTAATACCGGCTCGGATTCGGACAGTTTTTTGGCTTTGAGTACCGGCCAGATAAAAGGATATACCTGTTGTGACCCTTGGGGCTCGATGGCGGAGCATCAAAAGGTTGGGAAAATAATGGCAACTTATCGTGACATGGATGATGAAATGGGGATTTGTTGCGGATTTGCATTGAACAAAAACTTCATTAAAGAGCATAGAGAACTTGCTGTCGAACTTTTGAAGGCGCATCAGGACAGTATTAAATATATCTATGAACATCCCAAAAAAGCGGCAGAGATTTTTTCACAATACTATAATGTGCCGTACGAAGTATCATTGATGACCATTTATAAAAAATGCAATGAAGAAGGAAGAACGCTTACTTGGCAGTTAAATGAAAAGCAGTTTAATCATGCTTATGAGGTGTATAAAAAATACAATTTGGTGAAGACTTTACCGCCGGTTGAGGATGTTATAGAAAGAGATATCTATAACGACGCGGGACTGGATGATTTTGACAAATACATTCAAGAGAAAATTGAAAAGGATTTTCCGGTAGGAATGACTTTTGAGGAATTTGAAAAAAAGGCAAATGAAATTGAATCGTAGTGTATTTTTGATTTTTGTGTTGATAGGCATGAGTTTCTTTGTTTACCATCAAAATTTGAATCAAAAAAACAATACTGAAAATCAAGTAGCAATAGGGGTCTCGGATGATATGTCCGGTTTTGTGGTGGATTATATGATTCACAACGAAATTTACACGGAGGGGAAAGTAAAACCGTTCTTCATTCGGGACTGTTGAGCAAAAACGGCTCAATGGGCATTGAGCACAGATATTTATTCCATGGCGATATTATGTAAAGATGCGGCAAGTAATCTTACACAATCGAATTCAGACCTTGTAGTTGTATGTCCGCTATTTCAAAATACGGATGTCATTATAAAAAGGAATGACAAAATAAAGAGCATTGCAATTCAAGAAAATAAAATGTTCCATGAAGAATATTTAAGGGCGAAATTTGAAAAAACAATAGAAATTCATCAAACCGGTCGTAATGCATTGGGCTATGCTTATGAAAGCGGTCAAGTGGATGCTGTTTTTTTAGATGTTGCCAAGAGTGGAAGCTTGAGTGGAGAGACCGACTATCCGATGCTTAATGACACTTTTGTATTGGTTGCGGATAAAAACTATATCGGAACAAAGGAATACAAAAACTTTGTTAAAGCCTACAACAAAGCGGTGAATATTCTTAATGAAGATTCGTTGGAAATGCAAAGACAAATTGCAAATTATACGAACTTAAAGGAGGAGAGGATAAAAGATTGGAAAGTAAAACTACTGACAATAAAATAATGCAGAATCTAAAAATCAACTATAAAGATGCTATTTTGAAATTAGCTTTTTACTGCATTTTGTTGCTTGGATGGTACATTGCGGCAAAAAGAATCGCCATTCCATTACTTTTACCGACGCCGTATGCAACGGCAAAAGCATTTTTTCAAAGTATCTTTGATTTAAAAATTATGACCAATGTTGGAATTACTATGGTACGCGTATTGAAAGGATGGTTAATTGCACTTATCATCGGTATCCCTTTAGGAATCGGAATGGGCTTATCAAAAAAATTTAATTATGTTTTTGGTGGCCTGATGAATTCTCTTCGTCAAATTCCGATGATGGCATGGGTTCCTCTTACAATTATCTGGTTGGGAATTGGAGATGGACCAACTCTTTTCATGATTGCAATCAATGGTCTGTTCCAAGTAATATTGAATACGAATCAAGGGGTATCAAATATTTCCAAAGACTATTATAATGCAGCTAAAAGTATGGGCGCCGGGAAATGGAGCATTTTTTGGAATGTGGTGATACCCGGAGCGTTACCGGATATTCTAGTAGGAGCGAGATTGGCAATCGGCAGCGGATGGATGTCAGTAATCTGAGCGGAGTTCATAGCGACAAGTGCCGGTCTGGGCTACTCAATGGTGGAAGCACAATCGATGATGCAAACCGATGTGCTGATTGCGCTGATGTTTATGTCAGCTATTATAGGATATGCGATTGATATTCTTTTACAAATAACAAATAGATATCTTACCAAGTGGAGATTTGTATCATGAAACTGGAAGTAAATAATATATCAAAGACATTTAAAAATCAAAACAAACATAAGAAAGTGCTGGAAAATATTTCATTCACTTTAGAAGAGGGGCAGTTTGTAACATTACTCGGTCCATCCGGATGTGGAAAAACAACAATGCTTTCAATAATTGCCGGATTTGAAAAAAGCGATTCGGGAATGGTGAAATTGGATGGCGACATAATAAATGGTCCGAATCCCGATAGAGCATTTGTATTCCAGAACTATGCGTTGTTCCCTTGGATGACGGTCAAAGACAATATTTTGTTCCCGATGAAACAAATGAAGATTCCGGATAATGAACAACGGCAAAGGCTGGAATATCTGTTGGAGATTTCTAAATTAAAAGGACATGAAGAATTATATTCTCATCAGATATCAGGTGGAATGAAACAGAGAACGGCTTTGGTTCGAGCTTTGGCAAGTAAGCCGAAGGTTTTATTGATGGATGAACCGCTTGGAGCATTGGATTTGATGATGCGCCAATCGCTCCAGATGGAGATTGAAAATATTTGGCGTGAAGAAAAGATTACCGCACTCATGGTAACGCACGATGTGGATGAGGCAGTATATTTGAGTGATAAAGTTATTTTGATGTCAACGAATGCAGGAAAGATTGTATATGAATTGGAAAATAATCTTCCGAGACCACGCAATCGCTACTGTGAGCAATATAAGGACTATTGCATGAAACTGGTTCAAAAAATTTCAGAAAAGGGAGTAATTGTGTGAATACGAAAATTGATTTAGAAAAGGTCATTAACATTGATGCGAAATTAGATGAAAAAGAAAGTAAGCTTCGCATCGAATTGCTCAATGCGATGATTGAGAAACGAAAACCGCTTACGGAGGAAAAATTTTGCGGAGATAATCGCAGTATCATCGATAGCCTGATAGAGAAGGAAACTATTGTAACGGACGGCGAAGAGATTCTATTTGCATATCCGGTGTCCAATTTACCGACCAGTCATCATGTAAAGCTTAAGGACGGAAGAGAATTCTATTCAATGTGCGCAATTGATGCGATGGGTTCGGCATTTGTATTCAATCAGGATATCAATATTGAGTCGGTATGTCCCGTTTCCGGCGAGAAAATCCAAGTTTCAATTTGCAATGGGGAATTGACGGAGTATCAGCCACACTCATTATGTGCCATCCATGTTGATTTATCAAAAGTAGAAAATTGGGCGGCAAATTGTTGAAATATCATGAATTTCTTTGGTTCAAAGAAACACATGGAAGAGTATTATAACGGTATTGCGGAGGAGGATAAGGAAAACACTTATTGCCTTCCGGTTGAGAAAGCGTTTGAGGTGGCGGAAAAAACATTCTCCATTCGACTTAACGAAAGATAGTCACTGTTTGAAAAGTCCTGATTTGAAATGACAGTCCAAGGAGTTTTGAGCAGTGACTTTTTATTTGCGTTCGCTTTGGCTTGTAATTGCGCCTGAAAAATCGTATAATCAAAGTAAGAACAACTACTTGAGAGAGGAGTTTGTGATGAAAAAGATAGAGAAAAATGAAGGCGTCGATAGAGAGAAGCAAGTTCAAGCCAAAGCTGTCGACGAATCTGAAAACACAATGGATATGCGCGGGCATCAAAAAGAGGATGCATTGCCAAATCCGGCGGGAAAAATGCCGGAGGGCGCGAGTGATTTGGACAAGAAGCCGAATCCGATGTTGGAGCGTCATATTGATGCAGTGATTGAGCAGATGAAAGAGGAGCAGTATTTCAAAGAGCAATCTGAGCTTATGGAGCGGTTCGAGCAATCCGGAAATCCTCAGCGCAAAGCGTATTGGGAGGAAGAGCATCGGCAAAATCAACGACGATTCGAGTATGATTATGAAGAAGATTTTTACGAACCGATTTATGAGGATGATTACGAATAATGTTGAGCATAAAAATTATAGCGATAGGGAAATTGAAAGAGAGTTTTTGGCAGGCGGCGAGTGAGGAATATCAAAAGCGTTTGAGTCGTTTTGCCAAACTGAGTGTTTTGGAATTGCCGGAAGAAAAATTGTCGGAAAAGGCATCGGCGAAGGAAGAAGAGCAGGTCAAGGATGCGGAAGCGAGACGCATGCTTTCCAAAATCAAAGAAAATGAATTTGTCATTTTGTTGTCGCCGGAGGGAAAGGCGATGACTTCGGAGGGTTTTGCCGAACTATTTGAGCAAAAAGCGGTTCAAGGCGTGAGCAATTTGACGCTGTTGATTGGCGGAAGTCTCGGACTGGGTGATGCGGTGAGGGAGCGTGGCGATATGAAAATCAGTTTCAGCCAAATGACCTTTCCGCATCAACTGTTTCGTGTGATGTTGTTGGAGCAAATTTATCGTGCGTGCAAAATCAATGCGAACGAAATCTATCATAAATAATGGGGGAGCTATGAAAATTTTGAGTGTCATTGCGCAAAAGCCTTATGCCACGGGAAGCGGAGTGTATTTGAGCGAATTGGTGCGCGAGTTTCAAAAAATGAATCACACGCAGGCAATTATTTGCGGCATCGACAAAGAGGAGCCGTATTTCGCGAATTTCGCCGATACTTTTTCGGATATTATAATCGAGCCGGTGATTTTCGGCAACGAGGAGCTTCCGTTCGCGCCGCTTGGGATGAGCGATGTGATGCCGTATCCGTCAACGAGATATCGGGATTTGAGCGCTGAGATGGCAAAGCGTTTTGAGCATGTATTTGTGCAGAAGCTCAAACAGATGGTCGAATCGTTTCAGCCGGATTTGATACTTTGTCATCATCTGTATTTTTTGACGGCGCTCGTTGTGGAAAATTTTCCTCAGCATTCCATCGCGGCCATCTGTCACGGAACTTGTTTACGGCAACTGGAGAGCAATTCGTTTGAGCGGGAGCGTATTCTGCGCGCGATACAAAAAATCCCGACGATTTTTGCACTTCAGGAGGAGCAGCGGGAGGAAATTCGGCAGATTGTCGGTCTGCCGAAGGAGCAAATTGTCGCTGTCGGCAACGGATACAATCCGGCGATTTTTTATCCCGGCGACGAAAAAAGAAAAAATGAGGAATCTCATCGTCCGATTCGAATGGCTTATGCCGGCAAGATTGCGGTCAACAAAGGTCTTTTGTCCTTGCTTCGAGCGTTGGCGCTTTTGCAAAGCAAAAATATTGAGCTGTATTTGGCGGGTGGCGGCGGCGATGAAAAAGAGTTTGCCGAAATCAAAAATCTGGCGAGTCGGGCGGATTATCCGATTGAGTTTTTGGGGATGATTCCGCAGACGGAGCTTGCGGAGCTGTATCGCAACTGTGATTTATTCGTTTTTCCGTCGTATTATGAAGGATTGGGTTTGGTGAGCATCGAGGCGATGGCTTGCGGTTTGCCCGTTGTGGCATCGGATACGCCGGGACTCAAATCTTGGATTACGAGCAAGATTCCCGAGCCGCCGATTGTTTTTGTACCGCTTCCGAGAATGCTTGAAATGGATAAGCCGATTCCGAGCGAGCTGCCGGATTATGAAAAAAGATTCGCTCAGGCGATTGAGGAGCAGATGAATCGAATTTCAGCGCGGAATTTTGAAAAAATCATTCTTCCGATGGAGAAATTTTCTTGGCAAGCCGTTGCTGAAAATATTTTAGATAATGTAAGACCTTATTGTTCATAGGGTCTTTATTTTTGGGTAGAATCATAGTATATTAAAGAAAGAAAGTTTTGAGACGAAAGGAGCTTTTATGATTACATTACGAAAGGCAAAATTTGATGACTGCACCTATTTTCACAAATGGGAGAGTGACGATAATGTCATTCAGTTTTTGAGCATTCCCAAAGGCAAGACTTATGAAGAAGTCGTACGCGAATTTATCAAGCGGGAGCAGGATGATACGATGATGGATTTTGCCGTTTTGCTTAACGGTGAAATGATTGGGCGAGCGTATTTGAGTCGCTATGACAAAAATACGAAATCGATTGATATCACAAGAATTTATATCGGCGAGCAGGAGCATCGCGGCAAGGGTCTGGGTCGTGTGATGATGCTTGCGCTCATGCGTTTTTGTTTTGAAAAATTGGAACTCAATCGGGTTACGCTGGATTATTTCGACGGCAATCCGGCGCAAGCGATGTACGAAGCGTTGGGATTTGCGTTTGAAGGAGTTGCGAGAGAAGCGGGTTACAAGGACGGCGCTTTTTACAATTTCAATTTGATGAGCATGCTTCAAAGCGAATGGAAAAATCGCAACGAATAAAAGAATAGAGAATAAATGAGATTGCAGCTTGGCTGCATCTTATTTTGTGCAGAAGGAGAAAGATGTGAAGAGAAGAACGCAAATGTTGGCGCTATTGATGGCTTGGGTTTTGTTGCTGTCGAGCGTGGTCTATGCGGAAGAAAAAGCGACACCTCAGACGGATTTTTATAGTTATGTCAATGAAGAGTGGCTTAAACAAACGAAAATCCCGGAGGGGAGGTCTTCCACCGGAAATTTTTATCAAATCAATGAAAAGACGGAGCAGCATCTGCATGAGATGATTCAGGAGCTGCGTGCCAATTACGCGAAGCTGAAAGAGGGCAGCGATGAGAAAAAGCTCATCGACTTTTACAATATGGCTGTGGATTTCAAAACGCGAGATGCTCAAAAGCTTACGCCGATAAAACATTTGCTGGACAAGATTACTTCGGCTCAATCGATGGAGCAGGTCAATCAGGCGATGGTAACTTTGTATCAAAAAAATTACGGCACCGTCATATCGCTGGCAATCGACCAGGATATTAAGGACAATCGGATGAATATTTTGTATGTGAAAGAGCCGAGCATCGGTTTGCCGAAAGTGTATTTGGAGGGCAAGGACGAATTTTCGCTCAAAGTTCAGAAGGCATACAAAAATTATTTGAGCGAGCTGCTTGTGCTCAACGGTAATTCCAAAGACGAGGCAAAGCGAAAAGCCGATGCGGTATTCAATTTTGAAAAGGAATTGTCGACGGCGGTTTTGTCAAAAGAGGACAGCTCGAATTTCGAGTCACAATACAATACGATGACGCTCTCGGAGCTGGAGAAAATCAGTCCGAAGCTTCCTATCGTTACGACCATCAAAGCGATGAAGGTCGATCATGCCAAAAAAATCGTGGTCAGTCAGCCCAAGGCGATTCAAAAATTGAACAGCATGTATCATGAGCAAAACCGTTTGGCGATTCAGGCGCAGATGGAACTTCGCATCATTCGTGACAATGCGATGTACCTGTCCAAGGATGTTATCAAAAGCGTGATGAAATTTCGTCAATCCTTTACGGGGGCTTATCGCGTGCCGTCCGATGAAGAAATTGCATTTGAGATTACGACTCAGATATTCGGCGAGCTGATGGGCAAGGTCTATGTCAAAAAATATTTTTCCGCAAATACCAAGCAGGATGTTCTGGCGATGGTCAAGGAAATTAAGTCCGCTTACAGGAAGCGAATTGAGAATCTCGATTGGATGTCCGGCGAGACCAAGGCGAAGGCGCTGAAAAAACTGGAGACGATGAATGTGAAAATCGGTTATCCGGATCAATGGTCGAGCTATAAGCGTGTAAAAATCAAGACGAGTGAGCAGGGCGGAACCGTCGTTTCGAATGTCGAGGCGATTATACAACTTTCGATTTTGCAATCGGTCGGTCAGCTCAATCTTCCGCCGAATAAAATACAATGGGGAATGTATCCGCAGACCGTCAATGCGTACTATAATCCGGTGAACAATGAAATCGTGTTTCCGGCGGGGATTTTGCAGCCACCGTTCTATGACCCGCAAGCGTCCAAAGAAGAAAACTTGGGCGGCATCGGTGCGGTCATCGGGCATGAAATTTCGCATGCTTTCGACGACAGCGGAGCACAGTTTGACGAAAAAGGAAATCATGTCAACTGGTGGAAGAGCGAGGACTACAAAAAATTCTCAAGCAAGGTTCAGCAAGCGGCGGACATTTATTCCGCATTGGAAGTGGCACCGGGCTATAAGGTCAACGGGAAAATTTCAACCGGTGAAATCTTGGCGGACCTCGGCGGATTGACGGTGGTGCTCGACATTTCAAAAGAAAAAGGATATGACACTAAAAAAGTTTTCGAGTCCTATGGCAAAGTGTGGCGTGAGCTCAAAACTCCGGAGGCGGCGATTGCGGATTTGTCGGATGAGCATCCGCCGGGAAAATATCGCGTGAACAATATTGTCAATCAGATGGATCAGTTCTATATCGACTTTCAAGTAAAAGAAGGTGACCCGATGTATGTAAAACCGCAGGACAGATTGCGCGTTTGGTAAAAGAGAGGCAGTTTCAGAATGAGATTTTCTGGAACTGCCTTTTGTTATCGAATCAGTTTTGCTTCACGAAGTTGCCACAATGCTTTTTTCTTCAGATATTTGACCTGCTCATTCGTGAGATTGAGTTTTTTGCCGACATTGGAAATGGTTGCGCCCAACATTACATGATTTACTATGATGAAGCGTTGTTTTTCATCCAGCGAATCAAGCAAGTCCTCAATTTCCACTCTTTCGAATCCGCTGTCCTCATAGGATGCTTCCGGCGGCAAATCTTTATCATGTGTTGAAATAATTTCTTTGTCCTGATGTTTCATTTCCGATTTTTTCATATCCCAATAGAAATAACCCAAGAATTTCGAGAGATAACCGGAAAATTTCACTTCAGTTTTCGAAGAATCGAATTGACGAATCAGCTCGAGCAATTTGATTCGTCCGATTTGGAGCAAATCGTCGTCCACTTTTCCGAAATAATATCGGCATCGTTTGATAATCAACGGCTCGAACTTTTCAATCAGTTCGCCTTCCGCACTCAAGTCCCCGTTTTTTGCACGATGAAGCAATTCGTCAATCTCATCGTATGAATTGTCTTTGAAATTCTTTGCTCTGTCCTTCCATCTGTCCGCCGCTTGTTTTTCAAATTTTGAATTTAGGTTTGGAATTTCCGGTTTCAAAAGCAACACTTCCTTTCTTTCTCTTTCATTTTTTCTCACAATATTAAATAATACCCTGAAACAAGAAAAATATTTACCAAAAAAGAAAATAAAAATAAAATCGGAAATTACAAGATGGATGGGGACAGCCAAACAAAAAACGATGGAGAATTACCCAAAAGGAAGTGAGATTCCTTGGGAAGAAGGATGAGAGTTTAAGCAAGTTTGAGCGCGGGAATAAAAGTTGATGAATCACACGAAAACAAAATAAAGCTGAAAGATAAAACACGAAATACAATAGATAAAAGTTGAGAGACGAGAAAACAGTATAAAATTTCGGGTGTAAAATTCAGCTATATAATTAGGAAGGAATTTTTTAATATAAAAATTAAAAACGGCTTTTCTAAAATTAAATTTCATATAAAATCATATCGTGACTTACAAATTTCGATTTGCAATTACTACTAATATCCATTAATAATCATAGAATAAATTTTCGTTCCCGACAAGCTATTCAAGATATTGCCAACCGGCTTTTCTAAAATAGTATAAATCACATTTTGTAAAAGCGAAATCAATTTTGGCAATCAAAAAAGAGCTGAAATTATTCAGCCCTTTTGGCAATCTTTCATTCATTACATCGAATTGAATTTCTCTTTCAGGATATGCAGATTTTTCTTTTCAAATTCATTAAATTTCTTTTCCGCAGCAGCGGTGGATGTCATCGACATATCCGGTTTGTACCAGCTTTGCTTGGAGAAATAATCGTATAGCTCTCCGTTTTTCCCGAAATTCCAACCATGTCGTGCAAACATTTCGTTGAGTGCCAATCGCACCTGCGCTTTGGTCATTCCTTCAAAATCCGCATCCGTTATCTCACGCTCGTCGGTCGGCAAGATATATTTCGGTTTGTTTTCCGCCGGCGGTGTCGTGGTTTGATTGCCGGCTTGGCTGCCGGGGTTTTGTTTATCTTTATCCTTGTCGCTCGGTTTGTTTTCGCTCGGCTGCTTTTGGCTCTGCGTATTCGGCGCTTTGTTGCTGAAATACGAGACGGCTTTGTAACCGCCGAACAGCAGAAGCAATGCTACGACGGCGATGAGCGCAATAAAAGGATAGTTGAGCTCCCGCTTTCGTTTTCGGCGAGGTCTTTGCTCCTGGCTTTTCTTTTGTTTTTGAGCCTTGGCAGGTTGTTTCTTTCGCGGCTTTTCCGCCTTGAGCGATTCGATTTCTTTCTTGATTTCCTCTACATCGGCAGGCTGTTTCTTTTTCTTTTTGGATTTTTTATTGCTTTTCTTATCCTCGTTCGATTCCGTTTCCGCATGATATTCCGAGAACTCGTAGTTGTCCAATGTGATTTCCGTCACCTTGCCGCCCGATTTGTTGATGGTTTCGGTTCGGACTTCACCGTTTTCGACAATCTCGCGTCTTTCTTTAACAATGCTCTCGGTATAGCTCGGCTGCGGAGGTTCTTCCGTTTTTCCGCTTGCTTTTGCCTCGATGCTCTGAATTTTTGCGCGCAATGCCTGTACCGTATCGTCCTCTTTTTTGCCTAAGATGGTTTTTTCAATCGAAATCGGCTCAAAAGCATCGACTTGTGATTTTTCTTTTGTAATTTTTTCCTTTTGCGTCGGTTCCAGCAATTTGTCATCAAAAGCGATTTGCTCATAATCATCGCTTGGCAAAATGGATGAGCTGGACATGTTCGGCGGACGAATCGAGTCGAAGAAATCGGCATGAATCGCCTTGGTGTCGATATTGGATTTGATGATTTCTCCGTCATCCTTCATTTCATCCTCGCTCAGCGGTGAATGATGAAAGCTCGGGGATTCAATCGAGTCCAAAAAATCTCGCTCAATATCAATCGCCTCAGGCAATTTGGCGGATGAACTTTTTATAGAAATCTGAACAGCGCCCTCTTCCGGAAAAATGCTGTCATCCGGCGGGACGGATTTGTTATCGTAATGTTGTGTTTTCGATTTAAAATTCGGATTACTATCCTTTTCGTTATAATATTTATTCAGAAGCTCAAAGGTTTTTTGCTCGGTATGTAGTTCGAGCACCGTTTGATTTTGCGAGAACAGTTCGTTGAAACGACTTAGGTCGCCATCTACTTCAAACGCATCGAGCATCAAATTAACAACGGATTGGGAAAAAATCTTATTGAGCTTGAGCTGACTTCCGATATTAAGCACCGAGCCGAGCAATTCGCGATTTGAAATGATTTCGGAAAGCGCGAGTCGGTAAGCATTTTGCTCAAAATACTTTTGGATTTTGTTGAAAACAAAATCCGCTTTTTCTTTTGTAAAATTGGGATTTCTTTCCAAGTTAGCCTCCTTTGGTGTGTTTTGAGAATATACACCAACTTATTCTCATTATATCATTGAATTCATAATAATAGAAGAAAATTTTTTTCGTTATGCGTCTTTGGGTTGGTAGCAAGTCGCTCAAAAATAAAATCGAATCGCAAGGAGAAATTTTTAATTCGATGAACTTATTTCTTTATCAACTATATTTATCAAGATAGAAAATCAGTGAAAAGCCGGCGAGATATTGACGATTATTTTTTGCGATGATATGTTGAGTATAAGAAAAGTTGATATTCCCTTGGATATTTTTGAAGTCTTCGATTCGATTGAAAGGAGATGATTGCGGTGAAAAAAACGATTAAGAAACTCATGGTAATCAGCTTTGTATTGATATTATCGGCACTACAGTTTTCAACCGGATTTGCTCAAAACAAAATCTTTGTGAAGAACCCCGGCAAGTCGAATGAGGTTGCTTCCAATCAAGCCAAAAAAGCGTTGATTGAAGTGCCGGAGATTTTAGGAAATCGTGGCGATGATTTAGTGATGCTGTTTGAAAATGAGGCGGCGAGAATTCAAGATTTGAAAAAAGGTCATGCCTTAAATCAGCAGGATTTATCGAAGATGCCGAAGTTGTTGAATTTGAAAATTGATGTTTTGGAAGGCGAAGTTTTGTTTGAAGCGCTTTTGGACTATAATAAGACAATTTACAAGATGAATTCTGTCGGTCTAATGTATTCAAGCGATGGAGACCCTGCGCTTTTTTCTTATGAAAATTTGCTGCTTGCTGAAATGAGAGATTCTTCCGGTATTCATTTTGTTCGATTTTGGATTGACAACAAAAATAAAGAAATATCTCTTATCCTACAATTAGAGAACACAAAAGAAGTTCTTTCTTTCCGCGCTGCAGTCGAGGACCTACCTTTTGATATACTGATGAAAGCGAAAGATAATCATTTGTCAGGAAGAGATCTGATGCAAAAATTGATAAGCTTATATAGTGCAGACAAGAATCTTTTGGATCGCTCCGATTCCGGTTCGAGAGGCGGATTGAGAAGTGGTACTGTCACGCCGCCGAAGCCGATAAAAAACACCAATCATGAAAACGGGCTTATTGAGCAAAACTCTCAGGACAATTTGGAATCTTCGCGGGACATCTCCAGTTTGGATTCTAAATCGAAAGAGGAGATGACTCTGTTGGATTATGCTCGTCTATGGATATTTTTTTATAATGTAGTCATTTGATAACCGATTCAAAATCTGTAGCAGGAGATAATAGGAGAAATTTTAATATGGAGAAAGAAAATATTACAGATGATTTCTGAAATAATTTTTCATAAAGCGACGATAGTGTAAAATAGTTGTGGGAGTTTTAGAAAAGAAATAGAGATTGGCTCCAATGTGGTAAAATAGATTTGAACACAAAAATCATCTTACAAAGGAGAAATCTCTATAGAAACTATTATACAACAAATTATGCTACTCGTGGTACAAAAAATACTAAAAGGTCGTGTCAAGTTATTGACAGAATTTTTTTCAATGATACAATGAACGAAATATTAAGTGATATTTAGATTTCTTCATTTGGGAGTTAAGAACTTTTTCTTAGGTTAATATACAAGACCAACTATGAGAACTGCTATACAACAAATTATGCAACTTGCGGCGCAAAAAAAACATTTACAAAAGACAAAAAATGTAGTATATTAAAGCTAGTTTTTGTTTTAGTTTTGTATTAGAGTTCCGCTATGAGCGGAAACTCATGTTTTTGTGTGCGAAAGACTGCTTGCAGTCTTTTTTTTATACAGAAAAGGTAGGAATCAATGAGCAAAAACTATTTCAGTAAAAATATTTTTGAGGAAATGAAGGCGGATGAAGAAATTCGAAAGCTGATTGAGCATTTGAAATCGCGATATGCGGAAATTTGTAATTCACTGGATTTGAGTCCTGCTTTTCGCTCGGAAATCGAGGCGGAAATCGAGAAATTGCTATTGTGTGACCAGCGTGACTTCATCGTGAGCCGCGGAGAATTTTTAAATGCAAAGATAATGGCGGAGTATTTAGGGTATGAATTTATTGACGCAAAAGAATTGATTTATTTTGATAGCAGTGGCAAATTGGATGAGGAAAAAACTTATCGAGCGATTGAAAAACGCGTCGGCGATAAAAAGAATGTAGTGATACCGGGTTTTTACGGAATTGACAAAGAAGGCAATATCAAAACCTTCGAGCGTGGCGGTTCGGATATTACGGGCTCTATCATGGCAAGGGGACTCAGTGCGGATTTGTATGAAAATTGGACGGATGTGTCGGGGATTATGACGGCGGATCCGCGAAAAGACAAATCGGCGACGACGATTGAGCATTTGAGTTATGAAGAACTGATGAAGATTACGCAAGACGGGGCACAGGTGTATCACAAGGACGCAATCAAGCCGGCGCAGGAAAAGAACATTCCCATCCAAATCAAAAATACAAACAAACCGGAGGATGAAGGAACGATGATTTCAGATACTAAGAAAAAAATGATTTGTGTAGCATTGCTTGGTTTCGGTACAGTAGGAAAAGGTGTCGAGGCGATTCTGCGTGAAAATGCGCAGCAGATTTCTTCTCGTCTCAAAGAAACGACGGGGGAAGATGCGCATATTGTTATCAAAAAGATTTTGGTCAAGGACCGGAAGAAGCATGGCAATGTGCCGAAAAAATTGCTGGCGGATAATTTTGACGAAATTTTAAAAGACGATTCGATTGATATTGTGGTCGAGTTGATTGGCGGGGACGAAGACGCGCGCGAATTTATGATTGCGAGCATGCAGAACAAAAAGCATGTCGTGACGGCAAACAAATTGGCGATTGCCGCTGCCAAAGGCGAATTGGAAGAGATCGCGCAGAAGAACAAGGTGGAATTTTTATTTGAGGCATCGGTGGGCGGTGCGATTCCGATTATTCGAACCATCAACGAATCGCTGGAAGGCAATCGAATTTTGGAATTGTCGGGAATCATCAATGGAACGACCAATTATATTTTAAGCTCGATGACCAAAGAGGGCACCGATTATGAAGAAGCGCTCAAAAATGCGCAGGCGCTCGGATTTGCAGAGGCGGACCCGACATCGGATGTCGAAGGTTACGATTCGGTTTATAAAATGTGTATCTTGTGCAAGCAATGCTTTGGGGAATATCCGAAACCGGAGCATATCACGCGCGAGGGAATCTGTGAATTGACCAAGGAGCAACTCGAGTTGGCGAAACAAAATCATACCGTTGTTAAATTGATTGGGCGCGCATTTTTGAAAGACGGAGAGCCGCATGTTGCCGTAGAGCCGATGGAAGTGCCGAAGGAGTTGCCGCTGGCGCATGTCGATGGGGCGGGCAACGCAATTCAAATCAGCTGCGACAATGCCGGCGTCTTATTTTTACAAGGACAGGGAGCCGGTTCAAGACCGACGGCGTCCGCAGTAGTCAGCGACATTATCAATATTGCGAGAATGTTGCTCAAATCATGATGACCAATCGCTTGTAAGAGAATGGAGTCGATATGAAAAAGACAAATATTGCAATTTTGGGTGCGACCGGAATGGTTGGGCAGCGCTTTATCCAACTGCTTGAAAATCATCCGTATTTCGATGTCAAAGTATTGGCGGCGAGTGCATCGTCCGAGGGAAAATCCTATCAGGAAGCGGTGCGCGGTCGTTGGAATTTGAAATCGCCGATGCCGAACTATGTCAAGGATATGATTGTGGAGGATGTGCACAACTTGGAAAAAATCGTGCCGCAGGTCGAGCTCGTGCTCTGTGCGTTGGATATGGACAAGCAGGCGATTGTCGAGCTGGAGGAAAGATATGCCAAAGCTGAAGTCATCGTCGTATCGAACAATTCGGCGAATCGTTGGACCAAGGATGTGCCGATGATTATTCCGGAGCTGAATAAAAATCATATCGAAATTGTGGAGGCGCAAAAGAAAAGATTGGGCACAAAAAAAGGATTTATTGCGGTAAAACCGAATTGCTCCATCCAAAGCTATGTGCCGATGCTCTTTGCACTTAGAGATTTCGGTTTGAAGGAGGTTGTCGTCAGCACCTATCAGGCGATTTCGGGTGCGGGAAAAACTTTTGACACTTGGAGCGAGATGGTGGACAATGTGATTCCTTTTATCGGCGGCGAAGAAGAAAAAAGCGAGAAGGAGCCGCTTCGAATCTTGGGTGAAGTAATCGAGCGGGAAATTCTGCCTGCAAGCGAGCCGGTTATTTCAGCGCAATGTATTCGCGTGCCGGTGAGCGACGGACATATGGCGACCGTTTCGGTCAAATTTGACAAGAAGCCGAGAAGGGAAGAAATTTTGGCACGATGGAAAAATTTTGAAACCGCCATCGACAAGCTGAATTTGCCATCGGCGCCGAAGCCTTTTATCGTATATTTTGAAGAGGACAACCGACCGCAGACCAAGTTGGAGCGTGAGGCACAAAAAGGAATGCAGGTGTCGGCGGGTCGTTTGCGCGAGGATTCGATTTTTGACTACCGATTCGTCGGATTGTCGCACAATACTTTGCGCGGCGCGGCGGGCGGGGCATTGTTGGTTGCCGAAATGATTAAGGCGATGGGCTATTTGGATTGATGAAGCCGAATTTGAAATTTGAAATTCATAATACAAAATGAAAAATAAAATATAAATCGCAAATTGGAAATCCAAAAAAATCGTATTTCAAAATGTAAAATCAGAAAACAGAATCATATTTTAAAATTTAAAAAATGTATTGACAATTTTATTGTTCTTTGCTAGAATGAACGAAATTAAATCAAGCGAGAGATCGCGAATAAACCTTATAGAAAGAAGAGTACATTCGAAAGTATGTTTCAGAGAGTCCCCGTTGGGTGTGAGGGGATAACAAAAATCGTGTGGAAGATGGTCTTTTTGTGGGCCGGGTCGATAGGTAGGCTCGGACGGGTGCGCCTGTTACAGCGTCGGGGTATGATTGTACCCGCGGAGTTTTTTGTCGCGAGGCAAAAATAAATAAAGGTGGTATCACGGAGTAGCTTCTGTCCTTTTGGGATAGGAGCTTTTTTTATTGGAAATTGCAAGGAGGATTTTATGACGAAGTTTGAATTTGGAAAGTTCAGCACCGATACTTTATGCGTGCAGGCGGGCTATGAAGCGAAAAACGGAGAGCCGAGAATATTGCCGATTGTTCAAAGTACGACCTATCAATACGACAGCGCGGATGAGGTTGCCGCATTGTTCGATTTGCAAAAAGAAGGTCACATGTATAGCAGAATTTCCAATCCGACGGTGGCAAGTTTGGAATCCAAAATTGCAACGCTCGAAGGAGGAGTCGGCGCTTTGGCAACCTCGTCGGGGCAGGCGGCGATTTTACTTTCGATACTCACGATTTGTAATACGGGCGAGCATATCGTGGCACTCAACAATTTGTATGGCGGAACTTTCACCTTGCTCGGGACGACTTTCAAGAAATTCGGGATAGAGGTCAGTTTTGTCGGATTTGATTCAAGTGATGAAGAAATCGAGCGAGCCATTCGTCCGAATACGAAGCTGATTTACACCGAGATTATCGGAAATCCGAATGTCGATGTGCTTGATGTCGAGCGACTCGCCGAAATTGCACATCGCAACGGCTTGCCGCTTTTTGTGGATAATACTTTCGCGACACCTTGTCTGTGTCGCCCGGTTGAATGGGGAGCGGATGTCATCATCCATTCATCGACGAAGTATTTGGACGGGCATGCGACCAGCGTCGGCGGTTTGATTGTCGATGCGGGAAAATTTGATTGGACGAATGGAAAGTTTCCGCATCTCACCGAGCCGGATTCGGCATATCACGGACTCAGCTACACACAAAGCTTCGGCAATGCCGCCTTTATCACGAAGGCGAGAGTGGTTTTTCTGCGAGATTTGGGAGCGACGATGAGTCCGTTCAACGCGTTTTTGACAACGCTCGGAATCGAAACGCTGGCTTTGCGTATGGAAAGACATTCGCAAAACGGACTGGCGGTTGCCGAGTTTTTGCAGAAGCATCCCAAAGTCGATTTTGTGAATTATCCTTTACTGGAGAATTCGCCGACTTATGAGAATGCAAAAAAATATCTGCGCGGCGGCGGCGGGGTCATTATGTTTGGAGTTTGCGGCGGTGCACAGCAAGCGAAACAATTTATCGATTCATTGGAGCTGGCGACCTTGGTCGTACATGTTTGCGATGTGCGAACGCATATTTTACATCCGGCAAGCTCGACCCATCGACAGCTTTCCGAAGAAGATTTGAAAAAAGCGCAAATCAAGCCCAACGGATTGCGATTGTCCTGCGGAATTGAAGACGCGCAGGATATTATTCGAGATTTGGAGCAGGCGCTCGCTCGAATTTAGTAGGAGGAACTATGCCACTCATCATACCGCAAGATTTGCCGGCAAACGGCATTTTACAAGAGGAACAAATTTTTACAATAACGCCGCAAAGAGCAAAAACGCAGGATATTCGACCGCTGCGCGTTGCAATTTTGAATCTGATGCCGAAAAAAGAAGAAACGGAAACGCAATTGCTTCGCATGCTTTCCAACACGCCTTTGCAAGTGTCGGTTGACTTTGTACGAACGGACAGCTATCAATCCAAGAACACGAGCGCTTCGCATTTGGCACGATTTTACAAAACTTTCGGCGACATTCGGCGCAACAAATACGATGCGATGATTGTGACCGGAGCGCCGGTTGAAAAAATGGATTTTGAAGAAGTAGATTATTGGAAAGAGCTCGGCGAAATTTTTGATTTTGCCAAAACCAATGTCTTTTCGACGATGTTTATCTGTTGGGCGTCGCAGGCGGGACTTTATCATTATTACGGAATTGGAAAACAGGAGCGAACGGAAAAAATATTCGGCATCTTTCCGTACAAGCTGCGAGCATCTTCGCTGATTACGAAAGGATTCGATGATGAATTTTTTATTCCGCAGTCAAGATATACGCTCAATCCGCTGGATTCCATAATGAATCATCCGGCGCTTACGCTGATAGCCGGCTGTGAAAAGACGGGTGCCGCCATCGTAACATCCAAGGACAATCGCCAAATTTTCGTATCAGGACATTTTGAATACAATGCCGATACCTTGTATCAGGAATATTTGCGCGACAGGGATTTGGGATTGGCGACTGCGATGCCGAGCAATTATTTTGAAGACGAGCAGGAGAAAATTCATGTGCGCTGGCGAGCGCATGCCAATTTATTTTTTTCCAACTGGCTCAACTATTTTGTGTATCAGGAAACACCATTTGACATCGAGCGGATTTCGTCGGATGTCTTGCCGACATCAAGGGAAGGAGAGCTTCAAAATCAGAAACAAAAATAAAAAATTGAGCAGCAATAATGCTCACAAGGACATTTTTTGAATAAAAAAATTCAAAAGTGCTTGCATTTTTTAAAATGCTTTGTTATAATTGTCTATAATTAAAAAACAACAGTCTTTATATTACGGACAAAACTAAAACAAAAACCCAAAAAAAATTTTAATGAAAGGAGAGCCAATGGAAAGATTATTATTGCAAAACACAAATAACGGGGGGAGCATGGTAACGATGACGAGCGAACAAGTCGTTTGTAAAAAGACTGTCGCGAAATTCGGCGGCTCTTCTTTGTGCGATTCGATTCAATTTCGAAAAGTGAAGGCCATCGTTGAGTGTCAGGAGGAGCGATGCTGTATCGTCGTTTCCGCACCGGGCAAAAGATTTGATGATGACATCAAGGTGACCGATTTATTGATTCAACTGTATGATATGCAGCAGGAAAAACTAAATCGTTTTAACGAGTACGAACTCGAAAAAATCCCTTCTTAATCATTCTCTGAAAAAATCTCTTCCTATTATATAGGGGGTAATTGTGATTTTTGACGAGCGTCAATCAGATTCAATAGCAAATGGTAAACGCCATTAGAATTCGCATGGCGAAATTTTCAATGAAGTTGTAGTCTGAGCTGAAATAGCGGCTTATAGTTCTGATGGAGAAAGGAATGTGATTGTATTCTTTGGAAAAAATTCTTCCTATTGTTAGGCTATGAGATTGAGAAATGGGATAGTGATTCAGACGAAATGGTCATTCAAATTAGGGTGATTATAAAAATTGATTTTTAAATTTGAAAAGAGCGGTCACACTGCTCTTTTTTTCTTGCAAATAAAAAGAGAAAAGAAGTCTTGATTTTTAACTCTGTGCCGCTTAGCAATATTTATAATCAGTCGTTATTTACTTTGCTTTTGAAGTTGTTGAAAAATTTACTGCCATGTAATACAATCTAATTAACCGTAAAAATGTTTGAAAAGAGCTTTGATATGTTGAAAAATAAAAAATTGGAAGTAAAAGACTTTTTACGATGATAAAAGAAGAACAGGAAGAATTTTTGGGCAGAGCTACTCGTAGAGCTATCGCTTAAACTCATGCTCCGAGTTTTCGGTCACTCATAGTGCCGTAGAATATTTATAAGTGATATCCCGACGGAGGAAAAGAGATTATCGGGGAGAGTAAGCCACTATGAATCAAAAACCTGTTTTATATATTTTTGAGAGACCGAACGATTCGCAATGACAACTTTGTATGAGGAAATAGCATGTATGCGGGTTGCGGATTGAGTTCGATTTCTGCTGACAAATTCAATCTTTGCAGATAACTATGAAAGGGTTGGTTCGATGGCGCCGATTCGGTTCGGTTATTTTAGATAATAAAATTTGATAGGAGTTAATTACTATGATTCCAAATGGAGAACGCGTTAAAGTATTGGAGACCTTTAAATGTTATGATAAGAAGTTAATCGATCAAAACGAAATGAAAGATATTATCGAAAAAAATATCAACATACAAATATCTCTGGCTTACTTTTTTGTATTTAAAGAACGGTGTCAATCTCCGGACGAAAGCCTTGTAGGAAAAGCATGCTTTTTAACTGCTGATATTGAGAAAGAAATTGACATGTTTAGAAAAATCTTTGATAAATTATCTTTTGCGGAGTTGTATAATGGAAAGAGATTTTGTAATGTAATCGGAGTGGATCCGTGTGTGATGAATCTTTTTTTAGAATTAAAGAAAGAAGGGCGCATTAATAAGTGGTTGGAATACTTCACTTTAAGAGAAATTAGAGAGAATTGCATTGATACGGATATAATATATGGCAAGTTTAGATTCAAAAGCGATGTGGACATGGGTGAGGATGAAATTGCTAAGCAGATTGAAAAGATGGGAAGAGATCCTTTTTTTGAATATTATTTAGATCCAAGTATAAATTGCATTGAGAGACAGATTATAATTTCGGGTTTTACATTTGAAGAAATCAAGAGAGATAAAAATATTTTAGCTCTAAGTAAAATGGTGGATTGGTTTTATATCGAAGTTATTGACGGTTATAAATTCCTCGGTTGGTGGAGATAGAAGTTTTGGCTTTGCATCAACCGTTTTAATGATACTAGTCAAGTCCGGAATCTGTTGTAAAATAAGAATATTCTTCAGGCAATGAGAAACATTGCCTCGGGAGATTGCAGAAAGAGATTTTACGTTCTGCAACAGCTTTTTTATGTTGATGATTGATATGCATCCGGCGATTTTATCTTGCAAAACTCGATTTTTTGCTTTATAGTAACAAAGTATGAGAAATGAAATGCAGAACTTCATTCAAAACAGCAATTTTTCTGTCTTTCTTTGCGGAGAATCACAGACGAATCAACGCAATTTCATGTTGTTTGAATCGGAGCGGTATGGCATGAAGTATAATAGATAAGTGGAGAGTTTATGGAGCAATTTTTTAGAACGGAGTTATTGATTGGAAAAGAAGCGATGCAAAGACTGTCGTTATCGCATGTGGCAATTTTCGGCATCGGCGGCGTGGGAAGTTTTGCTGCGGAGGCGATTGCGCGCTCGGGCGTGGGCGAGATGAGCATTGTGGATTTTGACCGGATTGATACCAGCAATTTGAATCGACAAATTCCCGCGTTGATGGAAACTGTGGGCAAGAGCAAGGTGTCGGTGATGGCGGAGCGCATTTTGCAAATCAATCCGCAGATCAAACTGCATATTTTTGATAAGAAATATCTGCCGGAGAACAGCGACGAATTTTTTGCGGCGGATTTTGATTTTGTCGTTGATGCAATTGATATCATCACTTCCAAAATCTTTTTGATAAAGACCTGCAAGGAGAAAAATATTCCTATCATCAGCTCAATGGGCATGGGAAACAAAATCGACCCGACGAGAATTCAGATTACAAAATTGGCAAAGACTCATACCGACCCTTTGGCGAAAGTGATGCGCAAGGAGCTAAAGGATAGAGGTATCGCTGACTTGGATGTGGTCTTTTCGGATGAACCGCCGAGAAAGCCGAAGCAGAGTATTGCATCGGCGGGCAAAAGAGAAATTCCGGCGAGCTGTGCTTTTGTACCGCCGGTTGCCGGGCTGATGATGGCATCTTTTGTCGTGCGAAAAATTGCAAAAGAGCTTGATTAGATTTTTCTAATCGGTTAAAATAGAAAAGTATAAATTTTTAAGGGGGTTACAATGCAACTGAACAATTATGGTTTTTTGAAGAAAGATTACAATTTGGCATTTAAAGAAAATGTGTACTATGGCAAGGTGAACGGCTATTACACGACGCTTCTTTTTGATGAAGGAACCGGATTTTTTTTAGTTCGTATAGGGGCGAGCCGCCCGTATGATGATAACCGATTGAAGACAAAGTTGGAATCGCTGGTCGATGGAAAAGTCATTCGAAAGGCTTATCAATCCGTAAATACCATCGTTATTGAGGGGAAGAATACTCTTTTTTCCGGTAAACTGAAGAAGCACCTGAGCAATGCGTTGGAAGAGTTGACCGAGTATCTCTCAAGAAATGAATATACAACGGGATGCTTTGCGCTTGGCGTTGATGACGGGACAGTCAGATTGGTAAAGGCAAATATGGAATATCACTATCTGTCCGAGGATGCGCGCGTTCACATGTCGGGGCAGATGGCGGAATATCAAAAGGAAATCGACGGGCGTTCAGAAAATGTCGTTTTAGGAATTTTAGGTGCAATCGGCGGTTCAGTCATCGGAGCGGTGATTTATTTTCTGGTTTCCCTGCTGGGAATCTGGGCGTGGCTTGCAGGGATGGTCGTGTATTTCTTAGCTTTCAAGGGCTATGAAAAATTCGCCGGCAAAATCGGGCTGCTCGGCACAATTATTTCTTTTGTAGCGGGAAGCATCGGCGTCATCGTTGCAATTCTGAGCGATTGGTCTTGGGCTGCTTTTAGAGAGCTTCGTGTGGAAACGCCGGACTTAACTTTCCCGGAAGTATTTATAAATTTGTTTAATATCCTTGAATACTATGGCCTAAAAAGTGAGTTTTATTTTGATTTCTTCGTATGGGGCGGTCTGTCCTTGGTTGTCGGCATCGTCACGATTGTAAGATTATATCGTGAAGTGAGGAATCGATATCACATCGAAGAACTTGGATAATTCATCAAATTTTTGAATAAGAACGGCTTGTAATCCTCGCGGGATTGCAGTCAAAATGGCAAAAGCGTTCTGCGGTCAAAAAATGATTGCAAAGAACGCTTTTCTATTGTATAATACATGTAAACGATTACTCATGCGAAATTGAGAATCGCAAAAATGAAATCGGACAGCAAACCGATTTTATTTGCCGGAGTTGTTTGCCCAATCGGCAAACAACAATAGAAAGATAGAAAGAGTGATTAGATTGGAAAAGCAATCCTCAAAGGGGATGAAAAATTCTACGAAATTATCGATAAAGACGATATCCGAGTTGGCGGGCGTTTCGGTGGCGACGGTTTCTCGCGTCATCAACGGGAACGGTCGATTTTCTGCGGAGACCGAGCGCAAGGTGTTGGACATTATAAAAAAGTACAATTACAAACCCAACATGATTGCAAAAGGTTTGCGTACCAATGTCAGCAAGAGCATCGGCATCATCATTCCGGATATTACGAATGAATTTTTTTCATCCATCGTACGAGAATTGGAGATGTTGTTGTTTCAAAAAGGATATACCGCATTTATCTGCAACACCGACGAATCGGAGGAAATTGAAAACAAATATTATTGGGATTTATGCTCCAAAGGAGTGGACGGATTGATTTATCTGTCGGGAAAAGTTTCCAAGTCGGATAATTTGGCGCGCGTGCCGACGATTTTCATCGACCGTACGATTCCGAGTGACCAAAAAAATATCGTAATCGAATCCGACAATTTTCGCGGCGGGATTATGGCGACGGAAGAACTGCTTGCCAAAGGCTGCAAAAAAATTGTGCTGATTCGTGACGAAAGACAGATATCGACCATTCAAGATCGTTACCAAGGATATTGTTTTGCACTCAAGAAAGCGGGAATCGAAGTCGATGAGAAATTGGTGATGCGCGTTTATCCTATCAGTTATCAATCGGCGAAGGAAGGTATGAAAAAGTTGATTGCGCAGGGCGTCGAATTTGACGGCGTTTTTGCAACGACGGATTGGATGGCGCTTGGTGCAATTGATGCACTTCGAGAGAGCGGAAGAAAATTACCGGACGATGTCAAGGTTGTAGGCTTTGACAATATTTCAATTTCCAAATTTTCATCCTTGCCGATTACGACGATTTCGCAGGATTTTTACAAAATGGCGGAGGAAGCGGTGCATCTTTTAATGGAGATGATGAATGGTCAGGATATTGAAATCAAAACTTATCACACACCGGTGACCTTGATAAGAAGAGAGAGCTGCTAAGCTTCTCTTTGGATGCGTAAACGATTACATCGGATGAAATTCTTTTCAAAGAATTTATCATAGAAAAATTTTTGGAGGTACTTTATGAAGAGCAAATTTGCAAAAGGAGTTTTCAGCTTACTATTAGCTGGAATGCTTGTGCTAACGGGATGCGGAGCGAAGACATCCGAAGGAACGAATGGAAATACGACACCGCCGGCTGAAACAACAGAAGAGGGTGCTGAAATTGCCATTGTACTTAAAACTTTGGCAAATCCGTTCTGGGTTGAAATGAAGGAAGGCATTGAGGCTGAGGCGGAAGCGTTAGGAATCAAAGTGGATATTTACGCCGCACAATCAGAAGATGATTTGCAAGGTCAGTTGAATCTGGTTGAAACGGCAATTTCTAAAAATTACAAAGCAATCGGTATTGCACCTTTGTCACCGGCAAACTTGAACAATGCGATTGCAGAGGCAAACAAAAAAGGAATCTATGTCGGAAACATTGATGAAAAAATCGATGTGGAGCAGCTTCAGGGACTTGGCGGAAGCATTTTGTTCTTTGTAACAACGGATAATGTTGCGGTGGGTGCAAAGGCTGCGGATTTTATCGTGGAGAAGAATCCGGAAGGCGGTAAAGTTGCCATCATTGAAGGAAAAGCGGGAAATGCATCCGGAAATGACAGAAGAGACGGAGCAACCGGCGTGTTCAAAGCGAATGATAAATTTGAATTGGTGGATAGTCAACCGGCTGATTGGGACAGAGCGAAGGCATTGGATGTTGCAACCAATATGATTACAAAAAATCCGGACTTGGTTGCTATCTATGCATGCAACGACACGATGGCGCTCGGTGCGCAACAAGCGGTTGAAAATGCCGGCAAAAAAGGACAGATTATGGTTGTAGGAACGGACGGAGCACCGGAGGCAATCGAATCCATCCAAGCGGACGGCATGGCGGCAACGGTTGCGCAGGATCCGGCGGAAATCGGAGCGGAGTCACTTCGACTTTTGCACAAAGCATTGCAAGATAAGCCGGCGATGGATCCGATGGCGATTCCGGAAGCTACACCGGTAGAATCAAATTTGATAACAAAAGAGTAACTGCAAAGGGTTGTCCGTTGTCTGGGATGGACAACCCTCTTTTGATTGAGCTTGATTGTGCATGGCACAATTTGATGTTAATGAGAGGAATGGATTATGAAAACCTTGGTTGAGATGAAGAATATTACCAAAACATTTCCGGGTGTCGTCGCACTTGAAAATATCAGTTTTACGGTTGAGCAGGGCGAAGTGCATATCCTTCTTGGAGAAAATGGAGCGGGCAAATCCACGCTGATGAAAATTCTGAGCGGAGCCTATGAGCCGACAAGCGGAGAAATCATTATCGAAGGAAAGCACTATTCCCGATTGACACCGAAAGAATCCTTTGAGCATGGAATCAGCATCATCTACCAAGAGTTAAGCTTATGCGGACAGCTTTCGATTACCGAAAATATCTTTATGGGCAAGTTATTGACCAAGAAGAAATTCGGCATCGAAATCGTGGACATGGAAAGGATGAATAGGAGAGCGAGTGAAATTTTGAAAAAGCTCGGTCTGAACAAAAATCCCGAAACCCTTGTCGAAACGCTCAGCATTTCCGAAAAGCAAGTGGTTGAAATTGCAAAGGCGATTGCCTTCGACGCCAAAGTGATTATTATGGATGAGCCAACTTCATCGCTTACGAATGAAGAGGTGGAAAAATTATTTGAAATTATACGCACTTTGCAAAAAGAAGGACATGGCATCGTCTATATTTCGCACAAGATGGACGAGCTGAAAAAAATCGGCACGAGAGTTTCCGTACTCAAAGACGGAAAATATGTCGGTACGCGTGAAATTGAGAATGTCGAAATCAATGAGTTGATAAAGATGATGGTCGGCCGTGAGGTTCAAAATCGCTATATGTCGGATCATGATTTCGAGCAGAGTGAAATAATTTTTGAAGCGAAGAATATAACGAGACGCGATGAAAAAGTAAAGGATGTCAGCTTTTTTGTTAAAAAAGGAGAAATTCTCGGATTTGCGGGTTTGGTCGGCTCGGGAAGAACCGAATTGATGGAGGCGATTTTCGGAGCGGTGCCGCTATCTTCCGGAAAAATCTTTCTATATAAGGAGGCGGTCAATAACAAAAATCCGTATCAGGTTATCAAAAGCGGTATCGGACTTTTGACGGAAAATCGGCGAGAAACGGGATTTTTTCACAATTTTACGATTGAGGAAAATATCACTTTTATTCGCGGTATCAAAGATTCGACGAAGGGCGGTATCGGAGGAATTATCAATCGCAAAAATGATTTTGACATAGCGAGCGCTCAAACGAGCAATCTCAGCGTGAAGGCGCGATCGGTCAAGCAAAACATTACCGAACTTTCGGGCGGCAATCAGCAGAAGGTCATCATCGGAAAATGGATGGCGTCGGATGCGAAAATGCTGATTTTTGATGAGCCGACAAAAGGAATCGATATCGGAAGCAAGTCGGAGATTTATCGCATCATGCGAGAGCTTGCCGATTCCGGAAAAGTCGTCATCATGGTTTCGTCGGAGCTTCCGGAATTGCTTTCGATCTGTGACCGCGTAGTTGTTTTCAACAAGGGGAAAATTCAAGGCACTTTGTCGGGCGACGGCATTACGGAAGAAAAAATTATGGAGCTGGCAACGAGTTAGGAGGAGAGATGAAGAAAAAAATCGAGTTCAGTCAGATTTGGGAGAAATACGGAACTTTTGCTATTCTCATTGTGATGGTTATCGTGTTCGGATTGATTTCTCCTGAAACATTTTTTACAAAGGGGAATTTTGTGCAGATTCTGTTGCAAAGTTCGGTGACGATATTGATTGCCTGCGGGGAGTTTTTTGCGATCCTCATTGCCGGCATCGATCTTTCCGTCGGTTCCATCATTGCGCTGACAGGCATGGTGACGGCAAAGTTGATGGTGTTCGGCTGGCATCCGATTGTTGCGATTTTGATCGGCGGTATTTTGCTCGGGGCACTTTTGGGAGCGTTCAACGGTTTTTTGGTAAATGTCACGAAACTGCATCCCTTCATCATTACGCTGGGGACTCTGTCAATTTATCGAGGGTTGACACTCATCATCTCCAACGCATCGCCGGTGTTCAAATTTCCGCCCGCCTTCGGCAAATTGGTTGCGGGATGGCTCGGCCCCGTTCCCATTCCGGTATTGATTGCGCTGTTCGTCGGATTGGTGCTTACTTTCTTGACGACCAAAACGCGATTGGGCAGAAATATTTATGCGATGGGCGGCAATAAAGAAGCGGCTTGGTATTCCGGAATCAATGTAAATTTGCACACGCTGATTGTATTTATTATTTCGGGAGTTTGTGCAGGGATTGCCGGAGTCGTATTTACTGCAAGACTTGGTTCTGCGGAACCGCTCGCGGCAACGGGATATGAAACTTTTGCCATCGCATCCGCCATCATCGGAGGAACGAGCTTTTTCGGAGGGAAAGGGGTCGTGATGAAGGTGGTTGTCGGAGGAATTATCATCGGAGCCATCAGCAATGGCCTCAATATGCTTTCCGTACCGACCTATTATCAGCAAATCGTCATGGGCTCGCTGATTATCGGAGTGGTTACGCTGGAAAGAGTGTTTGCGGGAATCAAAGTGAAAGAATAAATCGAAATTATGAGCGGATTTTTGCAGCGAATTGCAAGATTCAGTTTTGTAAAGTCGCCCTCAATCGAAGATTCGGTTGAGCGGCTTAAAATAATAGAAAAATATTCTGCGATTGATTTTGAATCGGTTTCAGAAGTTTCAAAAGGAGAAAAGAATGAAAGCACAATTTTCCGTATCACTGATGTGTATGGATTTGCTCAAACTCAAGGAGCAACTTGAAATTTTGAATGAGCGGGCAGATATGCTACATGTCGATATCATGGACGGACATTATGTAAAAAATATTACTCTGTCGCCGATGTTCGTGGAGGCAATCAGCAAGGTGACAAAGATTCCAATCGATGTTCATCTGATGACGGAGTATCCGTCCGACTATATTGAGGAATTGGCAAAAGCCGGCGCGAGCTATATTTGTCCTCATGCGGAAACCATCAATAAGGACGCGTTTCGAATCATCAATCTGATTAAAAATGCGGGAGCGAAGGTCGGCATCGTCATCAATCCGGCGACGCCGCTGGACTATATCAAGCATTATATCCATTTGATTGACAAGTTGACGATTATGACGGTAGATCCGGGATTTGCCGGTCAGCCTTTTATTCCGGAAATGCTGGATAAAATCAAAGAAGCGAAGAGATATAAAGAAGAAAAAGGATTGAATTTCTTATTGGAAATCGACGGCTCTGCCAATCAGAGAACTTTCAAGAGACTGCATGAAGCGGGAGCGGAAGTTTTTATCGTAGGAAGCTCGGGATTGTTCAGCCTGGATGAAGATTTGAACAGAGCATACGATAAGATGGAAGAAATTTTTAAGAAAGAAACAATGTAGAGGAATTATGAAAGATAACGCGAGAATATTGGGATTTGATATCGGAGGAACCAATGTTCGATTTGGGATGGTCGATGAAGGCGGGAATCTGGAGCATTTTGTAATGAAAAAAAGTGCCGAAGTGTTCGGAAAGAATCCCGTCCAGTCGTTGGCGGAGCAAATCCGGGAATACATCGCTCATCATCAGGACTATCGAATCGAAGCGATTGTGGCGGGTTTTCCCTCGACGATTGACAGAGAGCGCAAAATCGTACTTTCGACACCCAATATTGCAGGATTGGACAATATGCCGGTCGTAGACGGACTTGGAAAATATTTTGAGCAACCCGTTTTTTTGGAGAAGGATGTCAATCTGATTTTTGAATATGACATGTTTGAAAAAAAATTCGACAAGCAAAAAATCGTGCTCGGATTTTATATCGGCACCGGTTTCGGCAATGCGATTCAAGTTGGCGGCGGCTTGCTCGTTGGAAAAAACGGAGTTGCGGGCGAACTCGGCCATACCGTCGTACTCGGCGATGACAAATTATGCTCTTGTGGAAATCAAGGCTGCATGGAAGGTTATGCGTCAGGCAAGTATTTGCAGGAAATCCACAAAAAATATTTTTCGGACATCGCAATCGATGATATTTTTACTTTGAAATCGAAGGATGAAAAAATCATCGCCTTTATCGAGAATTTATCGGCTCCGATTGCATCCGAGATCAATATTTTTGACCCGGACCATATCATATTGGGCGGGGGCGTGCTCGCTATGAAAAATTTTCCAAAAGCACTTTTGGAAAAATTTGTGCTCAAGCACACACGCAAGCCTTATCCGCATGATACCCTTTCGTTCAACTATTCGCAAGCGAATCAACAAAGCGGTGTTATCGGGGCGGGGATCTATGGATATAAACAGCTCGGCAGATTATAGGAGGAGTTATGATTGCAATAGGAAGTGACCATGCCGGTTATGAAATGAAATCAAAAATTATAAAGCAGCTTGAAGAATGGGGAGTGGCATATCGGGATTTCGGAACGCATAATGAAGAGCGCACCGATTATCCGATTTACGCTGAGAAGGTCGCCAAAGCGGTAACCTCGGGAGAATGTGAAAAAGGAATTTTGATTTGCGGAACAGGGGTCGGCATTTCAATCGCCGCCAATAAGATAGACGGCATTCGTGCGGTGGTTTGCAGTGAGCCGTATTCGGCAAAACTTTCCAGAGAGCATAACGACACCAATATTTTGGCATTCGGCTCACGAGTGATTGGAGAAGAGCTTGCGAAGATGATTGTCAAAATTTGGCTTGAGACGGACTACGAAGGCGGCAGACATCAAAAGCGAGTGGAGCAGATTGATTTGCTCAGCAAAGGACAGGCGTTATAAAACAAAAATCATTTGTGATTCGCAAAACCCAAGTGAATTCTTTAATAATTAGAAAGCGGAAATTTCGGTTGAGTCGAAGTTTCCGTTTTTTATTGCAAAATTGCTTTTTAATGGCAAAATTTTTGAGGCAGGATGGGATGTTGTCGTTCTTGATTTATATGATTAGGAATGAAAAATGAAAAGTTGTTTGAAACGATGTTTCAATTTATATGCTGCAACTTGAAAAATAAATTTGCTTTGTGATATAGTAAAGAAAGAGTAAAAAAAGAAAAAAGAAAATAGAACAGTAGAGTAGAATTAAACACAACACAACAAGACAGAATTGAAAAGATAAGATGAATAACACAAAAGAAAAGAAAAAATAGAATAAAACAGAGCGGAACTGAACAGAACGGGAAGATAACAGCATAATAGAATTGAACAACACAAGCAATGAATAAAAATTAAAAACGCCTGGAAAGTGGCGGAAGCTCTAAGAGCTTTTGGGCCGGGAGGATGGGATGAGATGCATTGAGTTTACCGATGAGAAAAAGTATATTCGAGATTTTATTTCTTTGAGCAAAAAAATTTACGAGAGCTCCGGCAATATGCAGAATGACAAAGAGCTGAAGTCTTTGCTGCTCGGCGAGCATCCGCTGAGCAAATATTTTGTCTTACATAAATTCTGCATCTATCGAGGAAATGAAATCGTGGCGCGTTTTGCTTTTACCGTCTATCCGAATGACGACACGGCTTATTTGGGATTCTTTGAATGTGTCGATGAAGACGAAGTGGCGAAATTTTTGTTCGAGCAGGCGGTCGCCTTTGCCAAGTCGTGCGGATTCAAGCAAATTCTCGGACCGGTAAATGCGTCTTTTTGGATTGGCTACCGATTGAAAACAAATCTGTTTGACGAAAGAGCTTACACCGGAGAGCCTTACAATCCGAAGTATTATGAGCGATTGTTTTTGCAAAACGGATTTGCGGTGGCGGAGCATTATATCTCGTCGGTATATAAAAGAGTGGAGAAGGATTTTGAGCTGGAGAAGTACCGAAACCGTTATGATGAATTTGTGCAAAAGGGCTATGAGATTGTCAGTCCGTCGATGCGGGATTGGGATAAGACGATGGCGGAAATCCATGAGCTGATAACGATTCTTTATCAAGATTTTCCGATTTACAAAAGCATTACCAAAAAGGATTTTTGCACCTATTTTGCAAGCTACAAATCCATTGTCGATTTGCGCATGGTGAAGATGGCATATTATCGGGGAAAGGCGGTCGGATTTTACATCAGCATTCCGAATTACAACAATTCGGTCTATCATACGAGCAATCCGCTGAACATCCTTCGCATTTTGCGGCTTCGAAAAAATCCCACAGAGTATGTGATGCTCTACATGGGCGTGTTGCCGGAGCATCAGGGCTTGGGTAAAGTGTTGGTGCAGAGCATTATGAATGAGCTGAAAGAATCAGGACTGGGGAGTATCGGCGCTCTGCAGCGGGATGGAAAAATTACGCAGAGCTATGTCAATGAGCTGATTGAAAAAAGATATGAATATGTGCTTTTGAAAAGGGGGTTGTGATGCGATTTGAGCAGTTGCTTGCAGAAGATTATCAAAAGTGGAGAGAACGAGAATTTGTTTTTCAAAAGAGAGAAGGTATCTATTACCCGATAACTTTCGGGGATTTTATCGAGCAGGCGGTTTATTTGGCGGAGACGCTGATAAAAGATGGATTGCTCGGTAAAAAAATCATCGTCTATGGGGAAAATTCAATCGAGTGGATGATTGCGGATATTGCAATTATGAGCTATGTCGGCATCAGCATCGGGCTGAGCAAGGAGTATCGGTGCGAGGATATTGAAAATATTGTTGAAAAACTCGAAGCGGATGCAATTATTTTTTCATCACGAAAAAAGAAAGTGATTGAACCGATTCGAGAGAGATTTCCCGATTTAAAATATTATTCGACGGACGATTGGGAAAATCTGATAGGCATCGGTAAAGAGCTCGCTCAACGAAAAAATTCGATTTTTGATTTTGCGAAAAAGAGCATGGATGAATGTGTCAAGGTCGTGATGACATCGGGAACGACTTCTTTTCCGAAGGCGGTGATGCTTTCGCAGAGGAATATTTTTGCGGGATGGGAGAGTTTGAAAAAGCGGGCGCCGATGGATACGAGCGATGTATGCTATCTGTTCCTGCCGCTCCATCATACCTATGGCGGCATCTATAATTTCATTTATTCGCTGATTTCCGGGATGCAGATTTATTTGAGCTCTGCGACGGAAAATATCGCCGCCGAGCTGCTTGAGGTCGAGCCGACAGTTTTTTGTGCGGTGCCGCTGATTTTTAAAACGATTTATGATTTTTGTGCCGGCGATTTGAACAAGCTGGCAAATGCTTTCGGCAAGAGAGCAAAATATTTGTTCACCGGGGGAGCTTATTTGGACGAAAAGATTCGGCTGGCTTATCGAGAATCGGGTCTTAATCTGTTGGTCGCCTACGCGCTTTCCGAAACGGCATCTTCTTTTTCTATCGAATACTCGGGCAGTCGAGATCCATCGAGCGTGGGCACAATTTTTGAAGATATCATCGTCAAAATTGATAATCCGAATGAAAATGGAGAGGGCGAATTGTTGGTAAAAGGAGACAATGTATTTTTGGGATATATGAACAATCCGGAGGCGACCCGACAAGCATTTGTCGACGGATTTTTCAAAACCGGCGACATCGGCTATATCGATGCACAGAACAATCTGTATCTGACGGGCAGAATAAAGAACACTTTGCTGACGAGTAAGGGGGAAAATATCTATCCCGACGATGTCGAAAATCGAATTCAAGCCAAAAGTGCAAACATCAACAAGGTGAAAGTGTTTTTGGAAAAAGAGGATTTGTGTGCGCATCTATATATAAAGGAAGAAACTCCGACGGATTATAAAAAAATCATCGAGGAATACAATCTCAATTCACCGAAACGGGAGCGAATTGTAAAATTTGAAGTCTTTGTCGATTCGGTGGATAACAGATTGAAACAATAGTAGCCATTAGGGTCAAATTTTAGAAAATGTAACTTTTAAAGAAGGAGAAGAAAATGAAAAAGGCATTATTTATTATCGGTTGTTATTTTGGGAGGACTATTCTGGGACAAATCATCTTTCTTGCAACGAGAAGCGGACTTTTAGCAAATTGGGGAGGGATGGCAGCTGCAGGATATTTTGCGGGGAAATTGATTATTTCATATTTTGATTATGAGGACGACGATATGATTACCAAGGCGGCAGCTTTTGCAATCGGATGGTCCGGATTACTGAAATATATTTTCAGTCCTGAGTCATATATGATTTTGGCAGCAGCTATGATGGCAATCATTTATCCGGCTTTTTCGTATGCGGTAATAAAATTCACAAAAAAACAATCGTTCTAAAAGCTCGGAGCATGGTTTTCGCCAATTGAGCTTGAGGAAATCGAGCCGCCGTTATGGTATCCGCCATATTCGCCATAGATTGATTTACAGATTTTTCCAAGTGCTGATTGTTGAATAAATTGTTCGGTAATGATATAATAAGTTAAAACCAAAAGAATAAGGAGGGTTTATGAGCGATCAGGATTTTAAAAAAGATTTTGAGGATGATGAGCCGGTTGTGCTTAATCTCACGCTGGAAAATGGAGAAGAGCTTCCAAGTGAAGTGATTGGAATTTTTGAAGTGGAAGGAAATGAGTATATCGCGCTTCTTCCTGAAAATGACGATAGAGTATTGATTTACAAATATCAGGAGTTGGAGAATGACGAAATCGACCTTCAAAACATTGAAGACGATGTGGAATTTGACAAAGTGACGGAGGCGTTTTGGGATATCTTCGGAGATGAAGATTTTATGCCGGACGACGAAGCTTAAATTGCGAACAAAGAGTAAAAAGCAGCGCTTTTTACTCTTTTTATGTGCAAATAAATGAGATTTTGTCAAAAGAATGTTATTTTTGATACGAGATTTGGTATAATTAGAAGGAATTCTTAAAAAGGGAGCAAGGAGAAAACAATGAGAAGATGGACGAAATTGATTCGGGTTTTTATTTTTTTGTTTTTGATGCTGATGACGACGAATGTTTTTGGCGCTGAAACCATCGACAATATCAAAGTGTTTATGAAGATACATAATAACGGAACGGTGGAGGTTACGCAGATTTGGAAAATGGGCGTTGAGGAATTCGGAGAATATAGTATTCCGATTAAAAAAATGCCCGGGATGGAGATTCAAAATTTCACCGTGGAGAATGAAAGAGGAAAGCTCTATTCATTTCAGAAAAATTGGGATCACCATGGATCGGCTGAAAGTAAGTTGATGAGGAACGGTATTTATTCGGACGATGATTATTGGAAGCTGCGTTGGGGCAGGGACAATTATGGGGGACATCAATATACAATCAAATATACATTGACCAACTTCGTACGCGCTTACAAGGATGGCGATGCATTTATGATGGATGTCTTCGGCAAAAAAATCAATGTGAAGCAGGCGTCGATTAGTATTTCTCGTGACAAAGCGGCGGAGGGTAAAAGCTTCTTCGACACCAACACGATTCTGTGGAAAGATGGCTTTGAAGGAAATATCGGCCTGAAGAACGGCTTGATTGTAGCGAGCACCGAAAAGCCGATGACGGTAGAGAATTCGATGAAAATTTTAGCCCGCTTCAAAAAAGGATGGCTCAACCCGTCGTATATAGAGGACAAAAGTTTTTCCACCTTGTATTCCGAATTTATGTCGGAGGAAATTTATGAGGAAGAAGAGAGCGGTTTACATCCGGCAGTGAAATTTTTTCTCAAGGTCATTGTCGTCTGCGTTGTCATCTTGTTGCTCAAAAAAACAGCGAGTCGCTGGAGCATTCCGCTCGCGAATCAGTTTCGCCATCGGGGAGTTGATTACAAGGATATCAACTACAACCGCCGAGTGCCGATGGACCACTCGATTGAGCAGAATCTGTTTGCGCTGACCAATGGCGGAGAATACATTTCACCGCAGAATGTGCTCAATGCATATATTTTGCGAATGATGCTTGCCAATGCGATTGAAATAAAAAAAGAAATCAAGGTCGGCGCATTAGGGGAAACCAATGAAAAAATTTCGCTCGTCATCAATCGCAATACACCGATTCATGACCAATCGACCAAGGAGCTTTTCGATTTAATCGTGAGCGCATCGGGCGTGGATAATGTTTTGGTGGCGAAGGAGATGGATGCCTGGTCATCTCGTAATACCAACAAATTGGAATACTGGTATCGAACGGTTGATGCGCGTGGCGAACTGGGATTTCGTAAACGAAACGGATATTATGTGCAACGGGAGGATACGACCTACGGGCGCACGAGAGGATATCGAATGACGGATACCGGAAGGCAGCTGATTATCCAAGCGCTCGGTTTCAAAAAATATTTGGAAGACTTCACTTTATTGGCAGAGCGCGAGACAAGAGAAGTGGAATTGTGGGATGAATATTTGGTATTTGCCGGCTTGTTCGGGATTGCCGACGAGGTGAGCGCCGAGATGGGAAGGCTCTATCCTTCCTTCGTTTCCAATTCCGCCATCAACTCGAAGGGATTTGACATTATCGCCTCGCTGCATTTTTCGGAAAGATTGAGCGCATCCATCAGCAAGGGTCTTATTCGTTTGGACAGCGCAGGACGAAGCGTCGCAAAAACCATCAGTGAGGATCGTTCCGGTTTTTTTGATTAGCTTGTATCCTTCGACAACTGTAAAATGTTAAATTTCAATGACAAAAAGAAAAACGCTTTAGTTTTATTGTATGAACGGTCGATATTATGATAAAATGGACGGGTACAAATCCTAATTGAAAGAGGCATTTATGAGAAAGAGTTTTAGAAAAGGAATTATTTTATTTTTAGGTTTGTTTTTTGGTTTTTCCGTAATGTTCGGCGCGGGCATCAGCTACTATTTGGAGCGTGACCACCAGGCGAAGATGCAGGAGAATATGGATAATAATATTCAGAGTTTGGAGAATGCTCCGGAGCCGCAGTTGCAGGAGCGCGTCAATATCTTGGTCATGGGGGTGGATTTTCTTCATCTGAGTGAAACGGAAGGTCAGCGCGGAACGAGAACGGATACGATTATGTTGTTCAGCTTTGACCCTAAGACGGAGACTTCGTTTTTGCTTTCCATCCCGCGCGATTCGCGTGTGAATGTTCCGGGGCACGGCTTGGACAAAATCAATCATGCACATTCTTACGGTGGAACGGATTTAGCGATTCAGACGATTTCAGACTTGCTGGACATTCCGATTCATCATTATGTAAAAGTGGATTACAATGCGGTCACTCAGCTTGTGGACGCTGTGGGCGGGGTTGAAGTGGATATTCCGCAAAATATGTATTATGGCGCCTTGCAAATCAATTTCAAAAGTGGCGTGCAGACTTTGAATGGCGAGCAGGCAGTCAAGTATCTTCGATATCGAAGTTATAAAACCGGTGACCTCGGCCGAATCGATGTTCAGCAGGGCTTTGTAAAATTGTTGATGGAAAAAGTGCTTTCGCCTTCGATGGTGAGCAATGTTCCGACCTATATCAATATTTTGGAAGAAAATGTTGAAACCAATATGAGCAAAAAGCAGATGCTGGAGCTTTCATCGGCGATGCTTGGCAAGTTTGACCCGAGCAAAATGGAGCGGGTGATGCTGCCGGGCGTGCCGGAATATATCGGGAATGTTTCTTATTTCTTAGTTGATGATTCGGCAAAATACGAATTGATTGACCGCCTGATGTCAGGCATCGTGGAGCTTCCGGAAGAAGAGACGGAGACAACGGAAGGAACGCAAGTAAAATCCGGCACACAATCATAAATAAAATTTAAGCGAACGACGGCATCGCTTGAGATTATAAAGATATACCGACCCCAACCGTTGGACGAATTCTAGCGAGTGGCGGTCGGTTTTTCTTTTAGAAAAATTTTTGCGTGAAAGCTTCTTTTTCAAAAACTTGTCATTAAAATTTAATTTTATATTTTAAATCAAACCGAAAGACTGGTTTTACTGATTTTTAGAAAGCTTCTCAAGGTGCTGAACTTAAAAGCGGATTGAGAAATCATCTAAAGAATGGTATGATAGAGACAAAGAGGGAGGTTTATATGAAAAAGATATTGAAGACGATGCTTTTAGTTACTTTATTGCCAACGCTTTCTTTGGCTGCACCAAAGCAAAAGCCTGTTGAAAAAGTATTGTATTATGAGAATAAAGCAAACAAAGTGAATACCGTCATCTATGACGGCGTATCGCTTATGGAAGTGAGAACTTTTGCGGAAGCGCTCGGTTTTGAATTGGGATTCTCGACGGAAGGACAAGCTAAAGTTGTTCATCTTCGAGACAAGTTTTCACAGCGTGTTTTGGAGTTTTATGTCAAAAGCCAATCCGTCATTTTACACCACAACGGTATGAGTTTACAACTTACATCCAATTACAATACGACTGTGATTGACGGAAGAACCTATGTGCCGGTACGATTTTTGGCAGAGAGTATGGGATATAGCATTGATTTGAAAGATAACGCGTACTATGTTACCGTTCCGAACAAAGATGTGACGCCTCCGGGCGACCCGATTTACAAATTGCCGACCCCGATTCCGCGACCGGAGCCGAAATAGAGCTTGGATTTGTCGAGGTCGATGGATTATGATGTCGTTACAGAGATTTAGAAAAATTTTCGGGATGATTTTTTCCTAAGTAGGCATCGTTTCAGATGCGGACATTGGGCACAACATTTGGAGGATTTATGAGCGAAAATGCAGTTTTGAAAACGCAAAATTCAGGGGTGTCGATGAATACGCTGAAGTATATTGCAATCTTTGCCATGCTTTTGGACCATATCGCCCATGTGTTTTTGCCTTATGGCACGATGCTTTATATCGTTATGCGTTTTATCGGACGCATCACCGGGCCGGTCATGTTTTACGCGGCGGTCGAGGGTTATCATCATACGAGGGATATCCGAAAATATTTGATGCGGCTGGGTATTTTTACACTCATCAGCTACTTTCCGTTTATTTTTTGCTTTGAGCAAATTCCAAGCTCCGATTATCGAGATTATCTGCACCTGAATGTAATCTACACGATTTTCATGGGGGTGTTGGCAATTCATATTCGGCGTGAGATGCAGCATCCGATTCTCAAATGGATGATTATTGCGCTGATGTGTTTTTTGACATTCACGGCGGACTGGGGAATCGTCGGCTTTGTGATGATTATGTTGTTTGATTATTACTACGGCGATTTTAAGAAGCAGGCTTTTGCCTATCTGTTGCTGCTGTTTTTCGGTCAGGGACTTTGGGATGCGCTTGTGGACCCGATTGAGTCATGGTATTTCGGGTTTGAGGGTGCAATCACTTGGGAAAGTTTTTTTGAATATCATTTTGTGCAATTCGGGATGATATTGCCGATCATCCTGCTCTCTTTTTACAACGGGGAGCGAGGAAGCGACAGCGCATTTTCCAAATGGATATTCTATATTTTCTATCCGGCGCATCTGTTGTTGATCGGACTTGTCTATCGTTTTTTACTTTAGATGGTTGAGGCTGATTTTGAATTTTATTTCAAGAAGCGTTTCGCCATCTGCGAAAAACTTTTAAAATTGAGCGGTTGATGTTTCGATTTATAAAATCCAAAGAATGCTTGAAAAAATTTCAGATGGAGATTTGATTCTCAGCCGCCTATATAATAGGAAGAAACTCTTTCAAGAAACAATCAAAAAATCCTTGAGGATGAGTTTTGTTTGCGCTGAGAGTTTGAAACTTAAAATTCTATCTGAGTAAAAATTCATTTTTTATTCGCCTTAGCGAAAATGGAGAGCCTATCTGAGCGATGGGGCTCTTTTTGTCTATAAGAGATAAACTTTAATAAGATTCGGTCGAAATATTTTATTGAACATTAAAAATCTATGTAAAATCTACAATTTTACCAAACATAGTATATGATTTTTTTAAAAATAAGGTCTATACTTCAACCATATATGAAAAATCACTTTAAAAAACTTGATTGATGAAGAATAAAAACAAAATTGTTTCTTCGAATTAGTTTGAAAATTGTGCTGGAATGGGTATAATAAATTTATATAAACTCGTTAAGTGCTGATGACATAAATCAAGAACAAGCTATATTTTTAAATATATCATAGAATTTTTTATCGGGATTTCAATTCAAGACGCAGGTAGGTAGCATTTTGAAAAAATAGATGAATTGAAAATAAAAACGGAAGGGGGTAATCTAATGAATTATGTAGACATTAAAGTTGGTGACAGGGCGCAGGTTACGAAAGCTTTTTCGGCAGAGGATGTAGCAAATTTTGCGGAGCTTTCGACGGACAAAAATCCAATTCACTTGGATAAAGAATATGCCGAAAAAACATTTTTCAAGAAGAATATCGTGCATGGTATTTTGGTATCATCGCTGATTTCTTCCGCACTTGGAACGCAGCTTCCGGGAGAGGGCTCAATTTATATGAGCCAAGAGCTGAAATTTCTGAAGCCGGTTTATATCGGTGAAGAATGTACGGCTGAGGTAGAGGTGTTATCGAAAAGGGATGACAAACAGATTGTCGTAATGAAGACGACAGTAACGACTAATAATGGACAGACGGAGGTCATCTCGGGACAAGCTGTAATGAAGAAACTTTAATGGGAGGTAGCTATGAGCAATGATTTTTTCAAAACGATGATGGATAGCCAAAAGAGTATGATGGAATCTTGGCAGGATATGTATAAAAAGATGTCCAATGTTTCCGAGAATCCTTATACAAAATCTATGAGCGACTTTTTTGAAATGCAAAAGAAATTTATGGAAACGATGGGGACAAACAATCCGGCGGAGTTGAGCAAGATTTTTACGGATTACTTTAAGAATCCGGCTTTTGACCCGAAAGCATTTGAGTTTTTCGTGGATATGCAAAAGAATTATATGGAGCAGATGTCCAAATATATGGCCGATTTTTCCAACTTCGGAAAGTCCGGCGCTTTTCCATTTGTAGATATGAGCAAATGGGCAGAGTCTCAGGAGAGCATCCACGAATATTTTGACAAGCTGAGAGGATATTACAATCCGCTGGAGATGGGTAAGGCATTTACCCCGGCGGCGAAAGATTTACTGGAAAAAATGATGCAGGCGAACACATATTATCTGAATGTATATAAGTTCTGGAAAGAGTTGGAAGATACGCATATCAAACCGATTTCCGATGAAGTGAAAAAATATGCATCCACTTTAGCTGAAAAATATGATGTGATGTTCAAAGATATGGTATTGCCGATGCTTCCTCAGGAGTTCCAATCTTTTGCTAAAGATCCGTTTGAGCTGTTCAAAGCGTATGCAAAAACAAATGGCAATTTCTTTGAGCCGTGGACAAGCAATGCAAAACAGCTTCGTGATTTGTTCGTTGAAGGTGTGCTGACGGACAAAACCAAACTCGGCGAGTTCTTTGAGCTTTGGCGAGCACAGTTTGACAGAACTTTCGGAGCGATTTTGCTTTCTCCTTCGCTGGGCATAAACAAGGAGCTTATTGAGCAACAGAGCAAGGCTTTTGACACCTATGTGGATATGGTATTGCTCAGTACGGATTTCACTTCCAGAATTTTTGCGGTGCAAAATGAGAATCTGGATGATATGATTAAAAAGTATCTTGAAATGGCGGAGCAGGGAACACAGCCAAAAACTTTCAATGAGTTCTACACTTACTGGTCCAATGAATTGGAAGGGGTTTTCGATTCTTACTTTGCCACTCCGGAATATGCGAAGATGTTGGGTCAACTTTCTTCTGCGGCGATGGATTACAAAATCGAGATGCAAAAATTGGTTGAAAGATATCTCTCGGATACACCAATCGTGACAAGAAGTGAGATTGACAGCCTGTATAAAACGATTTACGAATTGAAAAAAGAACTGAAAGCAATGAAAAAAGCGCAGGCCGTTGTTCCGGTTCAGACTCAGGAGTAGATTATGTGTATCTTGAAGGGAGAATTTTTAATGGACAAAACATTTGATTGGAAGAAAAGCTTTGAGGAAAGCATACAAACTCAGAAAAAATTGCTTGAGGGATTTGAAACGATGCTTCATGCAGGAGACCCGGAGCCGGGTTTCTCCGAGAAAACATTGATTTATTCGGAAGACAAGATGAAAGTGTATCGATACAAACCGCTTGTTCGAAGCATCAACAAAGTACCGACTCTGATTGTCTATGCTTTGGTAAATCGCGAGACCATGATGGACTTGCAGGAAGATACGAGCTTTGTGCAGAATATGCTCAGAGACGGGCAGGATCTGTATATTATCGACTGGGGATATCCGACAGCGGAAGACAGATATCTGACTTTGGAAGATTATATTCAAGGCTATATCGATAATGCGGTCGAGGCGGTCAAGGCACATTCCAAAAAAGAGAAAATCAATATGCTCGGCGTATGTCAGGGCGGAACTTTCTCTTTAATGTACTCTTCACTTCATCCGCAAAATATCAATGCGTTGGTAACGATGGTTGCACCGGTGGATTTCTCAACGGATGACGGATTGTTGTTCCGATGGGGAAAATATCTGGACATTGACAAGATGGTCGATGCGTACGGAGTCATTCCGGGCGATTTTATGAACAACGGATTCTTGACAATGAAGCCGATTTCGCTGATGGTTGGAAAATATCTCAACCTCATTGATGACTTTGACAAACCGGAAGTGATGAACAACTTCCTGCGTATGGAGAACTGGATTTTTGACAGTCCGGGTCAAGCGGGAGAAACAATTCGACAATTCATCAATGACCTTTACAAAGAAAACAAATTGATTAAAGGCAAGATGATGATTGGCGATGCGAAGGTGGATTTGAAAAATATCACAATGCCCGTACTCAATGTATATGCGGAAAAAGACCATATCGTGCCGCCGGCTGCAAGTATTCCGCTTGCAAAATATGTCGGAACGAAAGATATTGAGACTCACGGAATACCGACGGGACATATCGGAATGTATGTGAGTTCCAAAGCGAAAAAAGAAGTCGCTCCACTTATTTCCAAATGGCTGAAAGAGAAATCAAAGACAAAATAAAATGAAGATGGCTGCACTGCTCTGTTCAAGGACGGGCGCATCTCAAATTTAAAATACCTACATTTCAAATGAAGTGTAGGTATTTTTATTTACATTCCATCCGGGATTTGATACCATATAGTTGAAATAAAATCGGATTTGAAAAACGAAATTCGAAATGGAAAATAAAATTCGAAACGGAAAATAAAAATGTATTAAAAAACTTGGAAAGGAAATATTATGTTGAAAATCGGAATCAAAGGAAGACAGGAAATTACGGTAAGTGAAAACAATTCGGCAAAAACCTTGGGCAGCGGAACGCTGGATGTGTTTGCGACACCGGCGATGATTGCGCTGATGGAAAAAACGGCATGGATGAGCATGAGCGAATTTTTGCCGGAGGGCGATGGAACCGTCGGCATTTCGCTCGATGTAAAACATATTGCGGCGACTCCGCTCGGCATGAAAGTGTATTGCGAAAGCGAATTGGTGGCAATTGATGAGCGCAAACTCAAATTCGAACTCAAAGCCTATGATGAAAAAGGCTTGATTGGTGAAGGAACACATGAGCGCTTTATTATCAACAATCGGAAATTCCAAGAGAAAACCGACGGCAAGAAATAATCCGTACGGAAATCGCGCTGTAACTTGTAAAAAAGAGAATGTAAAAAAGGTATCCTGCGATGTGTTCGTTTGCGAATCGATGAAAACCGCAGCGATACCTTTTATACTATATTCCCACGGATTTGGCAATATACATGGATTTTAAAAGCTGCAATCCCGTTTCGGTTTTGAAAATATTTGCCGCCGCCTTTTCAATCGCATTTGCCGAGTAGTTACTCTCAAAAGCATTGACCAAAAAATCGGCTTCCAGCAAAATTTGATAATCGATGTTATCGACCTCGTCGTAGCTGTGATGATGCCCGACCAGAAAACAAATTCTTGAAATGAAATCATCCTCATAACCGAGCGATATCAAAAAATCCTTCGCGAGCGGCGGTCCTTCCAATTCCTGCATTTTTCCATCCGCATGTCCGTATTTTGCTCGGCACAAAGGGCAGGCGATGTCATGAACGATTGCCGCGACTTCCAAAATTTCCTGCATTCGTTCATCAAGACCCTGCGCTCTTCCAATCGTTCGTGCAAAAGCATACACCTTTAAGAAATGATTGATTTCGCGTACATCCCCATTGTAAAAGTCAATCATCCTTTGAATACATAGCGCTGTTTTCATAGTTCTCCGTCCTTATAAATTTTTTCGTATTCCTTTCTTTAACAGTATCGCAAAAAAATATCCTTGGCAAGCCTTTCAAAAAATTTATCGAAAAAATTTTCAAGATTTCCGGTTTTTTTCTTTTTCGCGTGATATAATATCGTAAACGGAAAAATATAAGAAAAAAAGAAATTAAAAAGAATAGTTATGATGTATTTTCGGGAAAAGTTGCGGATGAATTTTTTCGAAAAGTGAGTGCACTTTAAATCGGAATAAGAATCGAATAGAAAACCGAAATCACAATTGCAAGTGAAATGTAAAAGTAAATACGGAATGGAAAAGAAGCGAGATTCGAAATCAAGTTTAATTGGATATATAAATCAACGGAGGCGGTAAAGTCCGTCTGCAATCCCGATTCGAATCCGGAAATTGAGCAAGGAGGAGCAAATGAATCAATCGACACAGGACAAGTTAAGAATTCTCAGCGACGCGGCAAAATACGATGTGTCTTGCTCATCCAGCGGCAGCGAGCGAAAAAATACGACGGATGGAATCGGAAACGCGGCAAAGAGCGGCATCTGTCATTCATGGTCGGCGGACGGGCGATGCATTTCATTGCTCAAAATATTGATGAGCAATCATTGCGCTTACGATTGCGCTTATTGCGTCAACCGACGCAGCAACGATATCGAGCGGGCGACACTTTCGCCGGATGAAATCGTCGATTTGACCATCAACTTCTATCGTCGAAATTATATCGAAGGACTTTTTTTAAGCTCCGGCATTTTGAAAAATCCGGATTACACGATGGAAAGATTGATTGCCGTTGCCCGACGATTGCGCGTCGAAGAAAAATTCAACGGCTACATTCACATGAAGGTGATTCCGGGAGCGAGCCAAGAATTGATACAGACCTTGGGCATGTATGTCGACAGAGTCTCGGTGAATGTTGAGATGGCGGACAATCAGGGACTGCAGCTGCTTGCACCGGATAAAAAAGTGAGCGACATCATCACATCGATGAGCCGGATTTATAGTCATCAGATTCAGCGCTTTCAGGAGAAAGCATTGTTTAAGAGCACGCCGAGTTTTGTGCCGGCGGGACAGACGACGCAGATGATTATCGGCGCGAGCGGCGAAAGCGATTACACGATTTTAAACAAGAGCGAGCAACTTTACAATGGTTTCGGACTCAAAAGAGTGTATTATTCCGCCTACATTCCGGTGAACAAAACGGGCGCGCTGGCTCATGTCGGTGCTGCGCCGATGCTTCGTGAGCATCGCCTGTATCAAGCGGATTGGTTGCTGCGGTTTTATAAATTTCGCGCCGACGAATTGCTCAGCGAGCAGAATGCTTTTTTCGACCCGCTGCTCGACCCGAAGGCGAATTGGGCGATTCACAACTGGCATCGCTTCCCGATGGAGATCAATACGGCGTCCTATAATGATTTGCTACGCATTCCCGGTTTGGGTGTCACTTCAGCGCTGCGCATCATCAAAGCGCGAAAGCATAGTAAAATTCAATACGAGCATTTGAAGAAAATCGGCGTGGTGCTCAAACGCGCGAAGTATTTTATTACGGTCGATGGGAAATATTACGGTTTGTATAAGGAAAATCCGAGCAGCATCCGAAATCTTTTGCTCGAAGGAGAAAAGCCTGCGGTTCAGCAAATCGGTTTTTTTGACAAAGCAAATGCCGCTTCATTATTGGGAAATGGAGGGGAGTAATGTATCATTATTACTATGACGGGGATTTTGACGGTCTGTTGAGCGTCGTCTTTGAATCCTACAAACACCGTAAAGAACTAGGAAGAATCAGCGCCGAGCCGGAGCAGCTCGCCTTTGACACGAGCGAAATCTATGTGGCGACCGATGTTGAAAAAGCGCGGCGCGTTGAAAAATATCTGCGCGAAAAATTTTCGTATCAATTTTTTGCGGATTTGCAAGCCTGTTTTTTGTCCTGCGAGCCGCACAAAGACGAAATCATCGTGCGGATGATTTTTCGGGCGATGGAATGTGGAGAAGGGATTTTGGAATCGGTGGACGAATATGCCTTGCAAATGAACAAGTTGGTGCGCAATGTGTTGCGTGAGCGTCATCGCTATCTGGGACTTCTGCGATTTCGAGAAATGCACGACGGCACATTGTTTTCGACCATTGAGCCGAAAAATAATGTGTTGCCGATACTGCTTTCCCATTTTAAAAATCGACTGGTGCGAGAGCGATTTGCTATCTATGACAAAAAAAGAAATATGCTCGCATACTATGACGGACAGCGCATCGATTTATTTTTTACCGAAAAAGTCGAAATCAAGTGGAGCGATGCCGAATTGGAATACGCATTTTTGTGGAATGTTTTTCATAAAAGCATTTCGATTCGCGAGCGTCAAAATAAAAAATTGCAGCAGAGCAATTTGCCGAAATATTATTGGCGTCATCTCGTCGAAGATATGACGGATGGAGAGCTCGGATAGATTGTCGTTACAGGATTTTGTGCGGATATGAAAACAAGGGAAGATAAAAATAAAGAGCGAATCGAAAAGAGTTTTTTGTATTAAAAATCTCTCGATGCGAGCCGAATGAATAATTCTTGGTCACGAATTGACTGATTTTGTTACTGTTTTGTAAATTCTTTTCTATTGACATCAATTTGTAATAAAGGGTATAATGCACAAGACATCGTATTTTGTTAATCCATTAGAATTTTTCACAAGCATTGAGTTTTGAAGATTGAACTTTCAGGTTATCTAGTGCAAGCGCAATGTGCGGATTGACAACACGATGGATTTGTTATTTATGAATGAGGAGGACAAAATGAAAAAACTATTGAAAGGTTTGGTAGCTGTGATGGTGCTTATGCTTGCCCTTACAGCATGTGGTTCAAAATCAGCAACAAAAACATTTACACATGAAGATAACGGAATAGCAACAGAGATGACTTATACTCATGAAGGTGATAAGATCACAAAGTTGGATATGAAAACGGTAATGCCTTTCGCATCGATGATGATTGAAAACAAAGAGCAGGCTGAAAAAACAGTCGAGACAATGAAGTCTGCGGTTCAGCCGGTAGAAGGTATTACTAATGAATATGTGATTGACGGAGAAACTATCGTGATGACTTCATCGGTAGATTATTCTAAAGTGGATTTGGAAAAAATCTCTGAGATTGCAGGCGGAATGACAATTGACCCTGAGCAGGTGACAAGCATGCAAAAAGTTGAAGAGGCGTTGACAGCTCAAGGATTTACTGTAAAATAAAAATAACAAATGATGCCGATGGGCATAGCTAGATAACTTTTAAGGATAGGAAAGCAGCCCTATCCTTTTTTCGTAGGGGAGCAAAAATGATTGTACGATTCGCAAAGCCGGAGGATTTTGTAGCGATGCTGCATTTTCAAAAGGAAATCTATCGAGGCAATTCAAATTATCGGGACCATCAGAGCAGAACGCTGAAAGCATTGTTCGCCGGAAAGATGGAGATTCAGAAAAAATCCGAAATCGTGCCGATTGTGGCGGAGAAAAATAATCAAATCGTAGGCATGGCATTTTTGGCGGTGATTGACAGAATGGCGGACAAGTTGCAAATCGCTTTTTTGGAAATGAGAAATGATTTTGAGATTGCCAAAGCCATCGTCGATTTCGCCAAGGAATTTGCAAAAGAACGACGGATTCGAAGCATTCTCATCGGACTCAATTTTCATGTCAACTATGGTTTGGGTCTGCTTGCGAGCGATTTTGACAAAGTGCAGAGCATCGGCAGCGCGTACAATCCCGCATATTATACCGAGCATTTGGAAAAATTGGCGACGACGACAAAAAATCTCGTGAGCTACAAAGGGTTGATTGAGGACATCAAGCTCAATCCATCGCCCGCGCTGGAGCAACGAATGGCGCAGTTTGAAGTTCGCCATGCGGATTTTCAACATATCGAAAAGACGGCCAAGATTTACGGGAGAATCAACAATCTCGCATTCGCCGAGCATGAATATTATTATGAGAGCAGAGAGGCGGAAGATATCGAGCTGTTTAATGAATACAAACTCTTTTTGAAACCGGAAAATTTGCTTTTCGCCTACAAGGATGATTTGCCGGTCGGATTCATTCTTTGGTATCCCGATTTCAATCAGCTCATCAGCGGAGGACAGGAACTGGGATTGATGGCCTTTTTGAAGAGCCGATTCCTGCCGGGGCTGATTGATACGCTGAAGTTTACGGAATTCGGCATCATCCCGAAGTACCGTCGCTCGGCGGCGCTCTATGCGCTGCTCAAGCATTGCTATGAGCTCAACAAAGAAAAATACCGTTTCATCGAGTCGGGCTGGATATTGGATGACAATTCAAGCTCCAAAAATGTGACAACTCATTTTATAAAAAAAGAAAGCAAGCATTACAAAGTGTTTGAAATCAATCTATGAAGACGGAATTTGTGATTTTTGACAGCGCGAAGGATTTGCCGGCTCGTTGGGATGAATGCTCGAGCAATCCTTTTTTGAAAAGAGAATTTTTGAGTTTTATGGAGGAGGTCAATCCCTGTCATCAGCGATATCATTTCCATGAAAAATATCAAATCCTGCTCATTACTTATCGTTTGAAATTGGATATTCTGACCTTCAGCCAAACATTATCGCTTCGTTTGCCGATAGAAATTGCCGGCATTCCGCTTTCGGTCGCGAGCGCCGGGTATGCTTGCCCGAGGGAGAATTTGCCGATATTGGAAAAATATCTTTCGAGCTTTGCGCTGCTGCTCGTGCTTAACACCGATGGAGGACTTCGGCTTGCCAAGGGTAAGACCCTGCCGAGTTTTCACACGGTGGTGGACGATTTTGAAATTTATTTGAGCAAGATGCGCAGCCACTATCGCTACCGAATTCGTAAGGCGATGGACAGAGGAAAAAATCTTGTGTTTGAATCCATTCATCCGTCAAATTTCGATGAGAAACTCTATGCTTTTTATGAAGAAGTCTATGAGCGCTCCGAGGGGAAGCTGGAAAAGCTCGGCATCGATTTTTTCAAAAGATGCGATGCGAATCTGTATCGAATCTCAAATGAAAAAAAGGAGCTCATCGGTTTTTTCCAAACCAGAGCCTTCGACAAGGAGCTGATTTTTCTCTTTTGCGGCTTTGCACATGCTCAGAACAAAAAATATGATTTGTATATAAATATTCTGCTGGAGATTTTAAAACTCGGCGAAGGGTTTGACAAAATTCATCTCGGGCAGACGACGGCATATTCGAAATTGCGTGTCGGTGCGCGGGAGAAGGCGCTGCATCTGCATATCGCTTCCCGGTATTTACCGCGAAAAATTTTGGATATTCTTGCTAGGCGATTGGAGCATCGAGGGGAGAGAAGTGAAATTCATTGTATGAAACTATAAAAATTCTACAAAAATATGATACAATGCAACGGGAGTAGTGAATAAAGTGAGGAAGGGAATGAGAATTTTACTGATAAGACCTTGGGTCAACAAGAAGATTACAACGGTTAAAAACTTTCTGTTCGGTGAGCCGCTCGGAATAGAATGTGTTTCGACGATTTTGAAAGAGCAGGGGCATGAGGTATTGCTCGCCGATTTTATGGTGGAGACGAATGCGAAAGTCGAAGCCTACTTGGACAAATTTTTACCCGATGCGGTCGGGATTACATCGCAATGCACCGATGTGGAAAATGTGCTCGGCATTGCAAAAATCGTAAAAAAACACAATCCGAATACGGCGGTCATCGTCGGCGGCGTGCAGGCGACGGTCTATCCGAATTCGTTTTTTGACGAGTCGGTCGATCATGTATTCAAATCAACGACCAGAGCCAATTACAAGGAATTGATGCAAAAAATTGAAACGGGAGAAAAACTGACGGAAGCAATTGAAGGGATTTTCAGTCAAGAGCTTGATTTTATAAATGAAAAGGAATTTTGTTTCAACGAATACATCGTGCCGGACACCGAATCGACCAAGCGCTATCGCAAGGAATATCGCTATGTCGGATTTCAGCCCTGCGCGGTGATTCAAACTTCCTTCGGCTGTCGAAATCGCTGCGAATTTTGCGTGCGCTGGAAACTTGAAGGAGCAGCGCTTCGCGAGGTGCCGATTGAGGACATCGTCAAACAGCTGGGCGATTTGGAAGAGCCCTATATCATGATTTGCGACAATGACTTTTTAATCAATCGAAAGCGTTTGGAGCGTTTTTGCGAGCTGCTCGAAGAAAAAAATATTCGCAAAGAATATATCTGCTACGGCTCCGTCAATTCGATTTTAGAGAAGCCGGAACTTTTTACAAGACTGAGAAAAAACGGATTGACTGCGGTCATCGTCGGCTATGAAAGCTTTGACGATGCGCAGCTTAAAAAATATAATAAATCGGCGACAGTGGACGAGAATTTGAAGGCGACCGAAATTTTGCGCGCGCATAATATCGCATGTTGGGGCTCCTTCATTTTGCATCCGGATTGGGATAAATCGGATTTCAAAAAGCTCAATGCGTACAAAAAATTGCTCAAGCCGGACTTGCTGACCTTTTCGCCGCTCAATCCGCACCCGCTCACCCCGCTTTTTGAGCAGTACAAGAGCCGACTGCTCTACGACGAAACGGATTATGACAAATGGAATTTCGGCGATGTGCTTATCATGCCGTCCAAAATGAGCTTGCGCAGATACTATTGGGAAGTGCTTAAATTCACTTTCGGCGTTAATCTCAATTTACATTCCGTTAAGTATACCGTCAAAGCATTTCCAATCGGCAACACGATGCGCATGCTTTTCGGATTCAACACATTGATTTCGGTCTATATCAAAAATTTTTGGACTGCCGGAAAAAGAGAAAGAGCCATCAAAGCGAATTGGCGCGATTTGGAAATGGAATAAGCTGAATTTCGCAAAATGAGATTCAGCAGAGTGGGAGCAAGATGAAGAAGAACAAAAGAAGAAAGAATAAACGAATGTTGGTGGTTGCCGGAGCGGCTGCCTTGCTGCTGGGCATGGGATTGGACCAACGACTTGAGGTGGTGAACTACACCATCGCCGATTCAAGAATTCAAAAACCGATTCGAATTGCGCTCGTTGCGGATTTGCACAGCTGCAATTACGGAGAAAAACAGCATACTTTGACCGAAGCCATCGAGCAGAGCAGACCCGATGTGCTGCTCCTCGCGGGCGATATCATCGACGACAATTTGCCAGAGGACAAGGCATGGGAATTTTTGAGCTGGGCGGGAGAAAAATATCCGAGTTACTATGTGTCGGGCAATCATGAATGTTGGACAAAGGAGCTGCTTCGATTAAAATCTGCGATTCTCGATTACAATATCACGGTGCTTGAAGGCGACAAAGTGGAACTGAACATTCGCGGAGAGCGCGTCAATTTGTTCGGCATCGATGATGTCGATATCGGGGAGTCCGCTTGGCAAAATCAACTGGAAAAAGCCAAGTCAACAATCGAGCCCGACATCTATTCGCTTCTGCTGACTCATCGTCCGGAGCGCTACGAGCAATATCGCGATTTTGATCTCTTGATGGCAGGGCATGCTCATGGAGGACAATGGCGAATTCCCGGTGTGCTCAACGGATTGCTCGCACCGAATCAGGGATTGTTTCCGAAATATGCGGGCGGGCTGTATGAATTTGAGAATTACAAGATGATTGTCAGTCGCGGATTGGCGAGAGAATCGACAAGAATTCCGCGTTTTTACAATCGTCCGGAATATGTGGTGATTGACTTGGTGCCGAGCGAAGAGCATCGGTAGTCGCTTCAATTGGAAAAGGATGGATATTATGAAAGTGCTCTTGGTAAGACCACCGGCACCGAATAAATTGAGTTTTACAGGCATGCTTGACAATGAGCCTTTGGAGTTGGAGTATTTGCATACGGGCTTGATGCAGGCAGGCTACGAAGATTATATCTTTGACTATATTTGTGAGAACAAGCCTTTTAGAAAGGTATTAAAAAAATACGATCCCGATGTGGTCGCCATCACCGGCTATCTGACTCATGAAAATGTGATGAAGAGAATGTTTGCCGAAGCGAAAAAGTTTCGCAGGAGCATCGTCACGCTGGTCGGAGGAGTCCATGCGCAGCTGAATTATCAGCGTTTCTATGATGAAAACATCGATTTTATCGTACGCAGCGAATCGGTGGACGGCTTCGTTGACTTGATAAGGATGATTGAATCTCTGAAAAAGAAAGTGAAGCCGGCGATTTCTCCATCGGAAATCAACGGGCTTTGTCATCGGGATAAATCGGGAAATTGGATTGTCAATCCGTATGAGCGAGTCGATATCAACAGCTTGCCGATTCCCGAGCGAAGTTTTTTCTACGAGCATAAGCATCGATTTCGATATTTGGATATGACGCCGATGGCGACGCTCAAGACATCGTTCAGCTGTCCCTTCGATTGCAAATTCTGTTATTGCACCTTGCTCAATCAGGGCAGCTATCAGGTGCGCGATTTGGATTTGGTCATCGAGGAGCTTCGCGGGATAGAGGTCGATAATATTCAAATCGTCGATGATGATTTTTTGGTGGATAAAAAAAGACTGTGGGAGTTCATTCGTCTGGTCAAAGAGAATCGAATTCAAAAAACCTACACTTGTTACGCCCGAGCCGATTTCGTGTCACAAAATAAAGAAATCGTCCAAGCGCTTGTCGATATCGGATTCAAATATTTTTTGGTCGGACTCGAAGCGACGAGCGACAAAGAATTGCTCGCGTACAATAAGCGAACTTCCGTAACCAACAATGAGCAGGCGGTGCGCGTCATTCGGGAAGCGGGCGGCGAATGTATTGCGCTGATGATTGTCGGTGTCGAAGCGACCAAGGAGGATTTTGACAGAATTTACGATTGGGTTGTTCAAAATCAGGTGATGCATGTCACGATTTCGATTTTCACACCGATTCCGGGCACGCCGCTGTATGAAGAATACAAGGATGAAATCATCTCGGACAATATTGAGGACTGGGATTTTTTACATCTCGTGCTCGAGCCGAAAAATTTGACGAAAAAGCAATTCTATCGTCATTATTACGATTTGTTTATGAAACTTTACAAGAGAGCACGCAAGGCGGGGCTGTATGACTTTTTGGATTTGAAATATTTCAAAAGAATGCTGTCGCGATACTTGCTGAGAAAGATGTATTTGGACTGATGTCGAATAAAAAAATTTGGAATTACTGGTCGAGACGCTACGAGCGGTTGTGGATGCAAAAATATTCTTTATCCGTAACGAGAGAAGCGGTGCTCTCAACGATTGCAAAATACCGGTCAGAGGAATGGAAGAAGCTGCTCGACATCGGCTGCGGAACGGGGCAGCTTTTGGTGGATATTGAGCAGCGCTTCGGAAAGGATGTTTCCCTACTCGGCATCGACTATTCGCAGGGGATGATTGATGTCGCGACGCAAAAAAATACCGCTGCCAAATTTTTGCTCAAGGATGTCGGAGAACTTTTGAGCATCGGGGAGCGATTTGACATCATCACCTGCACACATTCCTTGCCCTATTATGAGAATCAGCAAAAGGCGGTGCGCGATATGACGACGCTTTTGAAAGAGGACGGGCTGCTCATACTGGCGCATGGCTCGGTTAACAATTGGTATGACAAAATCGCATTCACCTTGACCAAGACGACGACAGGCATGGCGAAGTATCTCTCCAAGCAGGAAGTGATATCGCTTTGCAATCCCGATTTGGTTATTCAGGATATGTTCGTGATTCGGGTAAGGCGATGGATGCCTACGATTTTGGTAAGCGTTTTTCGAAAAAGGAGAAAAGATGCAGATTCTGTTGATTAGACCGAGGCCTCCGAAAGAGACCATCGGTTTGCAGCATGTCATGATTTGCGAGCCGCTGGAGCTCGAGTATGTGGCTGCCAACATTTCCGACAAAAAGGCGGAAGTGACAATCTTGGATATGATTTTGGAGAAAAAGCCGCTGGAATTTTATATCGAAAAATACCGTCCCGATGTGGTCGGGATTACCGGATATATCACCCATGTCGGCGTTGTCAAAGAATATGCGCGCATTATAAAAGAAATTTCGCCTCAAACGATTACGGTGGCGGGCGGGGTGCATGCGGAAGTCGTGCCCGAAGATTTTTTGGACGATTATATCGACTATATTATCTGCGCGGACCCGATTGGTACTTTCTCGCGCATCGTTGACAGAGCGATGGAGAAAAAACAAAATGATTTAAGCGATGAGCATATTCGCGGAACCTATCGCGCCGGCATGAAGCAGGAGAAGCTTGCGAGCTTTCCTTATCATCCACCCGCTCGTCACAAGGTGGCGAAGTATCGCGCGCGATATTATTATATGTTCCACAATCCCTGCGCTCTGGTCAAAACTTCCTTCGGCTGTCCTTTCGATTGCAGCTTTTGTTTCTGCAAAGAGGTGACCGACGGCAAATATTTTGCGCGAGACATTCACGATGTCATCGATGAGCTCAAAAGCATACCGGAGCAGGAAATTTACATTGTGGATGATGATTTTTTATACAATCCGAAACGATTGAATACATTTTGCGATTTGCTCGAGCGTGAAGGATTGGATAAGCGATTTTTGGTTTACGGCAGAGCGGATTTTATTGCCAACAACGAAGCGCTGATAGAGCGGCTTTCCAAAAACGGATTGCGCGCCGTCATCGTCGGCATCGAATCCGTTCGAAAAAAAGATTTGCAGAATTTCAACAAAAAGACGACGGTCGAAACCAATCGCAAAGCGGTCGATATTCTCAAAAAATATCAGATTGAGCTGTATGCGACGATGATACTCAATTTGGATTACAGCAAGAATGATTTTCGCGAGCTGGAGAAACATATCAAAGAGATGGATATCACCTTTGTCAATTTGCAGCCGCTCACCCCATTGCCGGGGACGGATATTTTTGAGAGCTATGCCGACGACATCATCGTCACGCGCGAAGATTATCCGAAGTGGGATTTGGCGCATATCGTTCTGCAACCGGCGCATATGAGCATTCGAGCATATTATTGGCAAATCATTTTGCTCTACTATCGCATTGTGATGCGTCCGCGCAGCATCGTTAAGATGATAAAAAAATACGGTCTCAAAGAAGTGCTCAAAATGTCGTGGGGAAGCGCTTTTGTCAGCCGACAATACTTTATGAAAATGATAAGAGGTTGTTGATGAGAAAGAAAAAAATCCTGTTGATTCAATCGTCGCCCTATGACAATGACAAGAATCCGATTAAAAAATCGAGACTATACTTTGTCGGCTTGGCAATGCCGCTTTTGGCAGCGCTCACGCCGCCCGACTGGACGGTTGAAATCATATTTGAAACCATCGAGGATATTCCCTTCGACACCGATGCGGACCTCATCGGCATCGGCAGCATGGGGCATGCGGTCGTTCGAAGCATCGACATCGCCAAAGAATTTAAAAGGCGCGGCAAGACCGTATTTATGGGCGGCTACATGGTCAGTCTGATGGCACAGGAAGCAAAAAAATATTGCGATACCGTCATCATCGGCGACGGCGAGTTTTCCTATCCGCAAATGATAAAGGATTTTGAAGAAGGCAATTTGAAATCCGAGTATCAAATGCCGATTTCCGAAATCAATACGCCATTGCCGCGATTCGAATTGGTGCTCGACAAAAAAATCGGTGACATGCTTCCCGTTCAGGCGGGACGAGGATGCCCGAAGTCCTGCAGCTTCTGCTCGGTGTATTGTCTGTATAAGAACAAATACATTCGTCGTCCGATTCAAGATGTCGTGCGCGATATAGAGCATATTCGCTCGCTCGGCTTTCGCAAATTCATGCTGCTGGACGACAATATCATGTCCGACCGCAGCTATATGATGGAATTGCTCGACTATATCATTCCGCTTAGGATGCAGTGGATGAGCCAATGCTCCATCGAGATCGGCAAGGACGATGAACTTTTGGAAAAATTGGCGAAGAGCGGATGCACAACGCTCAGCTTCGGATTGGAAAGCATTTTGCAGGAGAGCTTGGACAGCATGAACAAATCATGGGCGAGGGTACAGGACTATCCTAAGCTCATTTGCAATATTCAAAGGCATGGTATCGACATTTCCACCGAAATGGTCGTCGGCGCCGATGGAGATACGATTGAATCGATTCGGCAAACGGCGGATTTTATTCGTAAAAACAAAATTGTGGTTCCGAGATTCTATATTTTGACACCGATTCCGGGCACGAAATACTATGATGAGATGAAGGCGCAGAATCGAATCTACATTCAGGATATGTATTCCTACAATGGCAGTCAGGCGGTGCATATCCCGAAGAATATGACGCCGGAAGAATTGACGGAGGAATATTGGGCGCTCTACAACAAAGTGTTTGAGCTGAGATCGATTTTGGAGCGGACGATTCTTCGAAAAGAATTTTTCAAACAACCGGCACGCTATCTGTTTTACTTGGGCGCGAATCTGTACTATCGCTACCAAATCAAACGACGCATCACGCCAAATATTATTTGATGCATTATGCGGAATTGTTTATTACAAAAGGAGGAGAAAAACAAATGAAAAAAACAAAAATTTACAAACTGTCGGCTATCTTGCTGATTCTTGTTTTAGTTACGGCATGTACCCACTCCAAGCTGATGACGATTGGAGCAGATGGATTGGGATATGCTTCCGTGAAAGGCGATTGGGTAGAGGGCAAAAAAGATGACAACAGCGCATTTTTTACGGACAATATGTCGGGCGCAACGATTGGATTTTTGAACTTCGGTCCGGCGGATGAAGAGACGACAACCGATATTGCACTGGAAGCTTTTATGGATTCTGCGATGGAGAACAACAGCGTTACGAGAGAGCAATTTAAAGTCGAAAAAGATATCAAAATCGGTGAATATGACGCACAAAAAGCGAGCGTGGTGGCAGACGACGACAAATCGATAGCTTGGGTCTTTGCCGATTCGGAAAATGTCATCCATGCCGTCGTACTGAATGTGTCGGCTGAAAAAGCGACAAGAATTGTCGTAGAAATTGAAAAATCATTCAGCATGAGCAAACCGGCAGCGTAAAATCCAAAATCGGATTTAGGAATGAGAAATGAACATCCGAATTTGAAAACGCAAAGCAAAATTCTAAAATTTACGAGCGAAACAAAATCGAAATTCAAATACAAAAAGCAAAATAAAAATTCAAATCAAAAATAGAGTCCTTGGACTCTTTTTTTGATTCACAACTATCTTACCTGATATACATAGGCATAAGGTTTCGGCTTGATATATTGACCTTTACCTTTTTCCGCCACGAGTTTTCCGTTTTCCGTCATCAGTTTTCCACGCAGGAATACTTTTTCGGCAATTCCTTTTCGCGGGAAGCCTTCATAGGCTGCATAGTCCGTTCCCTCATAGCTGTCGGCATGTGTAATAACACCTTCAAAATCCGGATTGAAAACGACGATATCCGCATCCGAACCGATTTGAAGCACTCCTTTTTGAGGATATAATCCGACGATTTTGGAAGGAAGCTCTCCGATTTCATCCATCAAAAGCGTGCCTTTGTTTGCCAATTCAAACATACCGATTTTACCGATAGCACTCGCGCCGGTGAAAGCTCCTTTTTCATAACCGAATAATTCGGATTCGAAAAGCTCGCTTGGAATCGCCGCGCAGTTGACCTTGATAAAAGGTTCTTCCCGCCTCGGACTGCTGTAGTGGATGAGCCGTGCCATCACTTCTTTTCCCGTTCCGGATTCGCCCTCGATCAAAACGGTGCTGTCGTACAATGCGACGCGCTGAGACAAATCGATGATGCGCTGCATCTGTTTGCTGCGATAGATAAAACTTTTGGTCTTGGACAAAACCTGGCGCAGATGGACAACCTCTGCGGGAAAATGTTTGGTTTACTCTTGACTTTGCTTGAGCTCTTCACGCAAAGCGATTAGCGTATTGAGATTCCTCGTGTTGTTTACCACTCCGCGAAGCTTGTTTTCATTATCATAAATCGGATTTGCCGTACTGAGCGCCGATTTTCCGGTGATGTAACTATGTATGGTCGATACCCTTTGACCCGTTTCGATGACTTCCAGCGATATGGCGCGGCTGATGATTCCTTCTTCCAGCAATTTCGCCAAATTCCGACCGAGCAAATCGGATGCTTGCAATCCGGTGACTTCTTCATATTGCTCGTTGACATAAATAACATTGCCCTGCTCATCCGTAATTAAAATACCGTCGGAAGAGCAGTCGAGTGCTTTTTTATAAAAATCCGCCGTCATAAATCCTCCTTGTTTTGAGCAAAAGGAAATCAATTTTCTGTTCTGCTAAAGCCTACATTACAAAGGTCCATTCTTGCATCAATCAAATTTCACTTTCCTTACTGCAATTTTTCAACTAAAATCCGTTCTTATTGTGTCATGTCATTCGATTGATTTGATTATATTGTAACATACAAAAAGAATTTTTAGCTATTTTTTACAAAATTCACTTTAACTTTTTTGTTCATAAAGACACTTAAAAAATCTCTTCCTATTATATAGCATTTTCTGCATACAAACGATATAGGATTGTTTGCATACAAATTTTTGATGAAAATCGGATGCGCGCACACCATTTGAAAAGGGGAGAAGTTGGAAATAAGAATAAAAAATGATATAATTGACGGAAGATATTAAACGGAAAATGGAAATAAAGGAATCAAAATAGATATTAAGAAAAAACTCTTTGTAATTTGAAATCATGGAAGAAATCAGGAAACAAAAATAAAAGGAGCAAGAAGTCAAATGACGAAAAAAATATTTTACGAAGATGCTTATCGGACGCAATATCGCGCGAATATCATCAAGCGGATTGAAGATGGAAAACATTATGAATTGATATGCGATGCGACGATTTTTTATCCCGAAGGCGGAGGACAACCATCGGACAAAGGAACAATCAACGGCGTCGAGGTGCTCGATGTGCAGGAGAAGGATGGCATCATTCATCATATTATGGCGGACAAAGTGCAGGGGGAAATTGCCGAGATGTCGATTGATTGGCAGCGACGATTTGACTTCATGCAGCAACATACGGGCGAGCATTTGCTGTCCGGAATCATTCTCAGAGAATGTGGGGGTAACAATCGCGGATTCCACATGGGTGCGGATTTTGTGACTATCGACATCGACATTCCGAAAATGAGTTGGGAAACCCTGGGCGAAATTGAAGAAAAGGTCAATGCCAAAATTGCCGAAAAAACCGTCGTTCAGGATGCGATTACAAATCGGGAAGGACTCTCCCGATTTCCGATTCGCAAAGAGGTCAAGGCGCAGGGCGATATTCGCGTAGTTACGATAGAAGGTGCGGATTGCTGTGCTTGTTGCGGAACGCATACGAGCAATCTGTCCGAGGTCGGCATGCTCAAAATTCTAAAGACCGAGCAATACAAAGGAATGACGAGAATTCATTTTGTGTGCGGAAATCGCGCATGCAAGGATTATATTCAGCGTTTTGAAATCACGAGAGAGCTCAAAAAACAGCTCAATGCCGATGAGGAGCGAATCGTCGAGCGTGTCGTCGCATTGAAGGATGAATTGGAGAAAGCGAAATTTGAACTTTATCATAATAGACAGCTCATTACAAAATATATGGCGAACGAATGTTTGCAGGAAAATACGCAGGAGCTGCTGATTAAAAATTTTGAGCGGGCGGATTACGATTTGTTGATGTTGCTCGCCGAGCAGCTGCGGGGGCATTATCCGACGATGATTCTTTCATCAGGCGACGGGCGAGTGGTTGCGGAAACGAAAAAAACATTGGACTTAGGCGCTTTGTTCAAAGAAGCGCTTGCCAAGACCGGCGGAAAAGGCGGCGGCAAAGGACCCAAAGCGCAGGCGATGTTTGAGGATGCACAAAATATGGAATCCTTCATTCAGATTTTGAAAGAGCGAATCGATGCGCTCGAATAATTGTTTGGTAAGGAGCTGTTGCAGAATGAGATTTTTTCATTCTGCCGCAGCTCCCTTTTTGTATACCGAAAACCACGCGATAGTCGCGTGGTTCAAAAGAGCTTAAGCGGTGAGAAAAAAAGGTCCTAATGTGCTAAACTATTTGTAAGCCTGCCAGCGAACAAAAGAAAACACATTAGGAGGACATTAAAATGCCACA
>JBGZSM010000068.1:0-21353 GCA_041853585.1 Filifactoraceae bacterium | reverse complement strand
TCATGCCATCAAGACTCGTTTCTCTTTTGGTCTTGACGGCATCCGACTAAATTCTGTTCTGCAAGTACCCGTTCCATGTGTTGAATTTAGTGCTTTTCAATTTTTTCTACAAAATATGCATTTGCTATTGCAATTTAGGAATTTTCTTCATAGTCATCCGCAGTTTTGATTCAGATTTTAATCAAAGTCGAAGTCAGCCAATTTCAGCAAAACATCCCCACGACGAAAACCATGATATACAAAAAATTCTACTGAAAGCCTGTCAATCGATATAAGAAAGCTAAAATTTCTTCTCCATAAATCGACATTGCAAATGCGGCAATACAAACCGACGGTCCGAACGGAATTTCAGTTTGGCGTCCGACTTTCTTACCAAACAATCTGAAAATCAAAATGCCGAACAAAGCTACATAAAATGCCAACAATGAAGTAACAAATGTCATCTTTCCACCGAGAACAATCCCTATCGCTCCTATCAGAAAAATATCTCCTGAGCCAAAAGCTTCCTTTTTATATATCATTTTAGAAACAAAATATATAATGGAATAAAAAACCATCCCGATAACGACACCATAGATATAATGTGTCCAATCATATCGTAGTCCGAACGCTATAATCCCTAAATTGATGATGGAAAAAATCCCCAATACAATATCCATTATCACTAAATGATCCCAGTCAATCATCGTTACAATCAGCAGCATCGACCAGAATGAAATAAATAAAAAGGTCTCATAGCTTATGCCGTGGAGACGATACGATACGAAAAACAAAGCTCCCGTTATAAGCTCAATCGCCGGGTAGCGAAAAGATATTTCATTCTTACAATAGCGACACTTCCCACCTAAAAGAACATAACTGAAAACCGGAATCAAGTCCAAAGCTTTTAATTTCGTGTTACAATTCGGGCAGTAGGATCGTCCTCTGTGGACGGGTTTATCCAACGGAAGTCTATAAATGAGGACATTGTAAAAACTCCCAAACAACAATCCATAAACAAAAAATATGGCTCCTATCATTCTTCCTCCCTGAAAATTACAATAAAATAGGGGCAAAATGCCCCTAATTATTCTTACTTATAAGTGTATGATAATGAATCAAAGTATAGTTTTGCATCAGTAACTTTTGCATCTTCCACTCTTGAAACATAAATACTCTTTATAGTTGCCGGATAGCTGATTCTTGGAAGATTTAAAACTCGAACATCTTTCCAATCCGTCCAATCGATATCTTCGTAAAGAACGACACGATGCGTGTTATTGTCAGCATCCAAAATTTCCAATCCAATGTCATGACCTGACATCATTTCAGATTTTACTTTTAGAATAATATCTGTTGTCTTTTGGTTCAGTTTAATATTTTTATCTGTTAAATCAATTCGAATAGCACCATAATATCCAACTTCACCCAAATGGTAATCCAAAGACATTACTTCCTTACTCAAACCACTCTTATCGGATAGTTTTAATGAACCGGAATTCTTTGTTCCGTTTGAATTCAACTGAAGCTTTAATCCGCTCAAGTTGTCAAAAGGAATTACATTGCTCGGTACAACTTCCGGAAGCTGTGGTGTCACATTCGGAGTAACGCTTGGCTTCTCACGCTTTACATATCCGCCCCAAGACAAACGCTCGTACTCCGGTGTATAAGAAGTATCTCCCGGAACCGGATTCGGTGTCGGTGCAGGTGGTACATAAGTTCCACCCGGTGCAGGTGCAGGCATTGGTGCCGGCATCGGAGTCGGATATGATGGTGTTGAAGGATATACAACAAATGGAGGAATTACACTTTGCGACTGTTGCGGCAAAGTAATTGAATTTCCAAGTTGATTTGTTGCAACACTTGATGTCGGTGATGTCGGTTTAAAGCTCCATGAGTATTGCATAAACGGAGAAGCTTTTTGCGACTTTGTTACCACCGCATTTACCAAAATACTGTCTTTATGCGAGAAATAATCCTCCAAACCGATAACTTTGTAGAATACAATTTTCAATTCCGCAGAATTTGATTTTGAACTCTTATTCATATTAGGCTGACTATCTTTGGTACCTGTGATAGTGATAGCTTCTACAATAATATTTCGCTCACTATCCGCTAATCGGGAAACAAACTCATGAATTTCTTCATAACTTCCATCCATTTTAGTGGTTGCAACCAACGCCTTGATGTTGTTTGCATAGGTCACCGCATTCGGGTCTTCCGACTGCTGAATATTATCAGGTGTTCTGTTTGGATTCTGATTTTGAGATTCTTGCCCTTCAATTTGACCTTCCGGATTTTCAGAAGTACTCGACTCAGTATTTTGAGAATCCTGATTTGTATTCTGATCAGTTTCTGAACTCAATTTTGTAGCCTTTTTCATCTTTGAAGATACTTTTACCGAATCGGATTTCTCTTCTTTCTTCTCCTCTTCTCCTGGAATAACAGCAAGTTCTTTCTTCACATATCCTTTAATTTTATTTTGAGCAATTAACTCGGTATATTTATCAAGTTTTTCTCTACCTTCTTGGAATTGCTCAATAGCTACAGTTCCTTCAGTCTCTTGAAACGCTATATTTCTAACTTCTACATTTGTTTCGTCAGCAATATCGTTTATAAGAACAATGAATTCTTCCTGTTCGACTTCAGAGAAAAATTTATTTGACATTTTTAAAATACCATTTTTAGCAGAAATATATTCCTGATCCAATGTTCTGCTATCTGCAAGTTTTTGCTGCATCATCACTTGACGCTCATGCTTTTGGTCTCTCTCAGCACGTAATGCATTCAGTTGTTCGTTTTGTGGAACCCAGTAATAGGTAAAATAAACATATCCTATCAGTAATAGTCCTACCATCGAAAGCAACATTTTCTCTCTAGCGCTAACTTTCATATTTAACCTCCTATTACCGTATCAAATTCCATCTTAAATTTGAAATAAGAATCCTCTTTATCAATAGATGGTACAAAAACCTCATAAAAATTACCACTATTTCTCAAATCATATTCAAATTGTGCAATTCCTAATTTTTTGAGCGAATAACCATCCAGTGAAACTTTTCCTTTTTCAATACTCAACTTTTCAATACTCAAATCCTTAACGACTTCCTTCTTGATAAAGTCCAATAGTTTGTCATTGACGATATCAATATTCTTCATATCCTGCTCCAAATATTGTAAGTATTGTTGCTTTAATTTGATATCTGCAATCTCCGCCAACTTCGCATCCACTTCAGCTACTTGAACTTTAATAGTTTCATCCGCAAAGTAAGCATCAATTTCCGCAATTTCTTTTTGTAACTTAGCTCTTTCTACAATTGAATAGCCAAAGCTTGCACCTATAAGGCCAACAAATAAAATTCCCGCTACAATAAACGGCAACGCATTGCCTCCTGACTTCTTAGTCGGTTTCGTTTCCTTTAAAAAGGGTTCAAAAAAATTGTATTCCATGTCTTCCCCCTAAACTCTCATTAAAGCACAAATTGGATTAACATACATTGGTACATCTGAAAGGTCAACCTCTCTCCCCGGTTCTAAATTAGAAATATTTCTAATAACCTCCGTCGGCACACCAACTTTCATTTCAAAATACTTATCTAAATCACCCAAGACAGAATCGCCACCATAAAGATATAACTTCTCAATCTTATTGTCAACGCTTCTTGATCGATAGTATTCCAAAACTCGGTCAATCTCACCTATCCATTCATCGACACAATGTCTGATTGTATCAAAAACTCGTGCCTCACTGGTGTCAGTCGGCATATCAATCATAACTCCTCGAGAACGATAGTTCTGGATAATAGATAAGGCGACACTTTCATCCACGCCCAAATCTGTCATCAAAGCATATCGAATTGAGGAGGTGGAACGAATAATGCGGTTAAACTCACTCTTTCCATCTTTAAAAATATTAACTACAATTCCGCTGTTACCTATATCGGCTACTGCAATAGCTTTTCCCGGTTCAGGACGATAATTGTTAATACCGACCGTCTTATTCATGTTTTCAACAAAACTTGACTGAATTCCTAAAATGCATGGATTAAAACCACCTTGCTTCAGCATACTGAATATTTTTTTTGCTACCGCTCTTGGAACGGCATCAATTTGAATATCTCTCTTTCTTCCATCATTCTCATACTCGGACAAGACTTTATACTGAATAATGTAATCGTCCGGATTGATTCCAAGATATTCCTCCAACTCAAAACCAATCAGTTCTTTAGTTTCTTCCTCGGAAAGTACCGGGACAGTAAGTCGTCTTTTAATGATCGATGTACTCTCAAAAGAAACAATCATATCTACATCTTTAATATTTCTCATTGAAAGCTCAGATTTAATTAGGTCGAGCAATTTTTTTTCGTCACTAATTGAGCTATCCATGTAAAGATGCTCCGGAATACGGGCTGAAAACATCTTATCGACTTTTATTTTTCCGGATTGATGATTTCCAACTGCGAATTTTATTGCATAATTCCCTAAATCAAGAGCAACAAATCTTCCGCCCTTTCTTTTATATGCAGCTTTCTTGGGTCTGGAAGCACGCGTAGTGCTCGATGAAGAAAATAAACTTTTCTTCTCACCCGTTTTTTTTGAATTGGTCGAAGATTTTTTTGAAGCATCTCCGGCTTGCGACGATTTCTTTTTAAACATATTCCCCCTCCTGAAAATATACAGGATATTTTCTATGAACTTAATTATTTAACAATATATTTATTCAACAAATACTCAGCCATCGTCTTAGATTCAGCATCACCGAGAACACGATCATATACTAAAATATCGCTTATCTCTAAGTTGGAACCAATAGCAATCCCAAATTGATCTAAATCAGAATAATGCGATGGAATCGCACCGAAGTTAACAACTTTATTGTCAGCAAGCAGACGCATATTAAATAAATCCGAAGTTCCGGTATTCTTTAATTGCAATTCATATACTCTATATCCTTTTCGCTCATCATTATCTTTATAGAATGACTCCGCTAAAGGAGTTGATACTCTGTCGAAATATCTTTTTGTAAGATCGGTCTGATGTCTGCCTGCGTCATAACGATATCGAATTGTGTTTCCGCCACCCTCGATAAACCATCCATTTGCTTCATTGACAGGGGAACTCTCGTTGATAATGCTTCCATTGTCACCCATATTGACTGTAAATAAAGATGATTGAGTATTCGGATCCGCTTGCTTCGCTCTAATTATGATAGAATAACTTTTATTTCCCATCGAATTTTGTGGAATTAAAACATTGGGATTAGAAGGTGATGGTATCAAATCCATATTAGAGCCGTTTTTTGTATCCAATGTAATTCGATTTGTGTTACCAGTATTGCCCTGTAGAAAAATCCCATTGGAAAATTGTCGATATAAACTTTGAGCATCATCATAACGAACCTTTAATTGAATATCACCGCTATAACCTAGAGTCAGCTGCGCAGGTTTTCCTGCAAGAGTTCTAACATCTTGCCATGGCAATGAAGGAGTTAAATGACCTCCAACACTTGAATTATCTTTAAAGGATACTATGTCTGAGTCCGTTGCCGATTGAAAATATAAGTTGGCATCCCATTGACCTACTAAACCATTTATAACAGGTGTTCCTACAAACCAAGTTATTGAGTCTTTGATAACTGTTTCTGAAGCAATTAGTCCGGACACCGTCTGTAATTGCAAAGTTTTAGTATAAGCAGTATCACGCAGTAATTCTACCAACTCTTTTTCTTTTGCTAGAACATCTGCAGGAGCTGTGATAGTAGAAGGCACCGGTAAAGTAATAGGTGCACTGTGCAACTCCTTCGATATATTGCTTGGTATCAATTTTTTCCCTTGGTATATATTTATACCTATTGTACTATTCGTAAAATATCCCTTCGGGAAAGTAGAAGCATAAGCAGGCAAGTTACGGTCAATATTTGGTGTACCGAAATCTGTATTCGGTCTTGCAAGATACACTTTATTTCCGGCCTGAATCTTTCTACTTCCGAAAAACTCTTTTTGCATAACTCGCTGCATCAATTCCGTCTTAGAAATTGATATCCTATAATCATATTTTTGAGACTTCATTGTTGGATTAGAAGCATATTCTTGCATAAAGAGAAATTTGGGCAATTTCCTGTCAGTGGAATTTAACTTCTCTAAAGTTAATATCGGTAAATCAGGAGTTCGCTTTCCTGCATAAACAAATGTGATGACACTTGATCTGAAAGTCGGTTGAGAATTAGAAGTCGTGTTTTTGTCTCCAATCAACACATTGACATCATAGCCTTTTATTTTTCTTCCAAAAACATCAATTTCTCTATTCGGCAACTTGGCTCCCGGTATTTTGTTATGTGCATCCGTAGCTTGCAACAAAACCTGAGTGATTTCATTTTCAATCTCTGCTTGTCCTTGAAACACGATGTTGGTATCCTTACGACTTCTTGCCGTCATTTTATACGCTGAGGTATAAACAGTGGCAAAAAAGGCAACTGCAGTTGAAATAAGAACAATCACAATCAACGCTTCCAGAATCGTAAACCCTCTTCTTTTCATAAACTCCCCCCTTATGGTCCGTCAAAATACCACAAATCCTGATTGATGTCTGATACAAAACCGTCAAAAGCCTTTTTTAACTCTTCTTGGGTGGTTGCTTTTATAACTTTTACCGTTTCCTTTTCCATTTTCATTTTTGATTCAAAATAGCCTTCAATTGTATCAAGTCTCGCATTGTCAGCCGGTACATTTGAAAATCCCACCAAATAAGTCAAATTCGGTTTGAATGAAGGATAATTGGTAACACTGTCTCCAATAATTTCACCGACAAAAGCAGTACACTGATTATATGTGAGTAGATCCGCCCAAGTAGATTTATAAGAATCCGGATTATCACCTAAATGCTTGTTACCATCTTTATAGCTGATAACCGTAGGCTCACCATCCGACAACACGAACAAATATGTGTTTTGATATGTCTTGTAAGTTCTATTCGGATCCACTTGCTCCGTCTGACCACTTCTAAGATACTTTAGTCCGTGGCGTACACCATCACCATAATTGGTCCCTCCACCGGCTGTAAAATTACTTAGATACTGAGTAGCGTTTACATAATTTATATTTGTCGGTTCATTTCTTTTTATTTCAAAAGGCTGCATTCTTTTCAAATCATCAAAAGATGTTGTAGTTACATGATGGTCATCATGAAAAGCAAAGGAACTGAAAGGTATAATAAATAGATCAAAATCACCGTTTTTCATAAGATTCTTTAATACATTAGCGAATTCTTTTCGAAGCAATGATTCTCTATTTTGCTGACCTGAACTTGGCCAATTACCATTCAAATTATACTGCATACTTCCGGAGAAATCAAGAACTAAAGCAATTGCAGGCTTTTGATACACTTTGTCCTGTGTTATAAAATCTGTCGTTCGGTATGCAATTGCTGTAGGTTTTCGATTATTTGTAATGTCAATCACCTGTCTTGTATTCTGCGCTAAAACAGTCGAATCAATCTTATATTCGTTCAGCTTTTGGTCGTTACTCCCAATACCATAATTATTATTTATAACTTTACCTTCAATCGAAAAGTCTAAAGAAGTTCTGCTCGCTTCCAGTTCTTTTTCTAATGCTTTTAACTCAGCTATCTGTGAACTTGACAATGTAGGAACAGCTTGCAACTGGTTTATTTTGTTCTCAATTTGAGTTTTCTTATAAACAAAGTCAATATCATACTCTACTTTATTTCCTTCATGACCTTTGTCAGGTAAAGTTAATAAGAAAGGAATATGAGTCTTCTTTGCCTCATCCCATACAAAGTTGTAAATTTTATCCTTTGTATCATTCAACGCAATATAATTCCATCCTTTTGTCATATTCAGCTGACTGATGTTGCCATGAATATTTGCCTCAGTGGCATTTGCCGGATTGAATTTATTCTCCGATAAGAGAAATAAAGCGGTAGCATCGCGAACCACTTCTGTAAAAGTATTTCCCGCATAGGTTACATCTGCTTGTATTTCAAATTGCTTCGAAGACTCTTTTTGTGTAATCAACGAGATATTAAACAAATCCAATATCAGATACATCAATATTCCCATAATCGCCATCGCAATTATAAGTTCCACATAGGTAAATGCCTTTTTTGTTTTCATAATCTCACCCTATTCATATTTTTTGTCAAATTTATTTGCAGCGCGAACTGTTAATGTCATTTTGTGTGTCGAATTCACAGCATTCGCATTTTTTAAAGTCGCATTTGATGTAATTTGATAGACCGCCGTATTCTTCTCCAACGGAGTACCTGCCACAGCAGGAACTAAGCTTATTGTGATTCCGACGGTACCATAGTAATGTTGATTCCCGACATCAACAGGAGAGGGAACACTCGGCTTGAAAACTAAACTCTCCGTAGTTCCTGATTTTTCTATAAACACATCATACGATTGTATTTTTGTCCCCACCTTGCTATCAAATTCAGCTTTTATATTCGAAATGGAATTCGAAGCATTTATTGCATCCGATAAATCAAACCATGTTCTTCCGCCCGAATCTACCGATAGTGCAGGGTCAATCGGCGAATCCAAAAAACCGTATCCAATTTCCGTTCCGGCTTTTGCCAAATAAAACGCTTGTGTCTTTTGAATATTACCATATGAAATTTTATGTGTTGAGTTAGCCACACTTATTGCCAGTCCGCCAAGCAAAACAATGAATGCAAATATGGTAACCACTAACGGTAAGGCAAAACCCCGTCTCTTTTTCATAAAATACCTCATTTCAATCCCCAACATTTCTAGTTCTGCAATAAATTTGTTCTATCAACAAGGCCATTTAAAGGGTCATACTCAAATCGAAAAATTCTTGTACCCCCTAAATTGACGGTAGTAATAAGCTTCCCCTTATCAAACTCATAGGTTCGAAGCGGATCATCCAACTCAAGCTTTGTAATTGGTTGTGTTGAGCCCATCGGAAGAATATAGGTCTTATAATATTCTTCATTGTAAGTTCGCAAATAATCCGAAACCGATTTACCCTGACTGTTTTTTACAGTAAAATTATTCGGGACTTGTTTATGGTCATTATTTTGCAACGACCATTCACGAATGGAATATACAATGGTCTGATGATGATATTTTGCTTCTTTTGTTTCAAAAGATTCAAAATACATGCCGATATTAGGAAATGCTACAAGAACGAGTACCCCGATGATTAGTAAAACAAGCAATAACTCGACCGTTGTAAAGCCTGTACGTATTTTAAGTTTATGTTTTTTTTCTTTGTTAAACATAATTATTCCTTTCTCCAAAGCATCACTAAGCCAATACGATGTATTGGCTTAGTGATGCTTTGGTCAAAGACCAAAGCATTTTTACTAATTAAGCAAATTTAACAGCAAATTGAATTGCAGTTGCAGTTGTTGGAGTATTTCCAGTTTGATCTGTTACTCCTGGGAAATCAGCTAAAGTGATAGCTTTCTTTAATGTGATTTGTCCTGTTACAGTTCCATTAGCAAGAGCATAAGTTGCATCTTTTGGTTTATCATTCAAGTTATCATTCAAGTAATTTGAGTCAACAAGATCTTGAATAGTTGTCGGCTCTGTTCCATTCTTATCTGCCATGTAAAGACCCGCAGCAGATGCAATAGTACGAACATTCGCTTGTAGAGATCTTACTTTAGAAGCCTCTGTTGTTTGTGCAAATCTAGGAACTGCAACAAGAACCAAAATACCAATAATTGCTAGTACGATTAGTAGCTCCACCAATGTGAAACCTTTTCTGTTTTGTAATTTTTTCATAAAATTACCCTCCTTATAAATTATAAATAAAATAATGAAATATATTTATCGGCAAATGCCGGATAAATCGAATTAACGAACGACGGTTGCAATTTCAAACATCGGGAACATAATCGAAATGACAATAAATCCGATCATAACCCCCATGATAATAATCATAGCCGGTTCAACCATTGCCACCAGTTTTGTAATGGCGGTTTCAAATTCTTCATCATAGAAGTCAGCAGTCTTTCCGAGCATGTCTTCAATCGCGCCTGATTCTTCTCCGACACTGATCATTGAAGTCATCATCGTCGGGAAAAGCTCTATACGGCGTAGCACCGTACTCATTGTCTCTCCCTTTTTTACATCCTCGACCGCCGTATTCATTGAATCTATGATAATGGTGTTATTTGTCACCTTTGCTGCCGATTCCATCGCCGGAATTACCGGAATACCACTGGACAGCAATGTAGAAAGTGTTCTGGTAAATCGAGCCGTCGCAATCGTAGCGACATGTCTTTTTATTGTAGGCAATCGAAGCAGAAAAATATCCCAATTGCGCTTTCCACTGTCGCTGGCGATATATCTTTTCATAAAATAAACGAAAGCAACTAAACCACCAAGCATAATATACCAATAACTCTTCATAAAATCACTGATTACAATCAATATTCTAGTCATAATCGGCAATTTTACATCAGCATTTCTAAACAAGTCAGTGAACATTGGTATTACATAAATCATCAAGCCACTCACAACGACTATTGAAAGGATTAGTAAGATAACCGGATATACCATCGCCGATTTGAGCTTGTTATTAAGCTTAAACTCTTTTTCATAATGAACCGCTAGCTTTCCAAGCACCTCATCCAGCTTACCGGTCATCTCGCCCGCTGTCACCATGTTAATCATTAACGGCGGGAAGATATCATCATATTTGATAAGTGACTTTGAAAAGACAGTACCCTTTTGAACATCATAAGAAATATCTATCAACGCTTCACGGAATTTACGATTTTCAGTCTGTGTTGAAAGAATTTCCAGTGCATTGATAATCGGCATACCCGCAGCGAGCATAATATTGAGTTGCTTACAAAAAATCGCAATGTCTTTCAAGCTTGGTTTTACATTAAATAAAGCTAAATCTTTTACATCTTTACTTTTTTCTTCCAGCTCTTCGACCATAACCGGTCGTTTGCCCTTCTCACGAATGAGACGAATAACATCCGCCTTGCTGCCTGCGACAAGAGTTCCTACCGCGGTAGCTCCGTTTGAATCGACTTCTTTGTATCTAAAACTTGGCATTAAATCACTCCAATCTGTTTATTTACAAATTCAATATCAACTGCATATCGTTTTAACATTTCCAAAGAAATATCTCCATTTTTATATAAATAAATCAAAGATGAATCCATTGTTATCATGCCGTATTTCATACCAGTCTGTATCTGTGTCTGAATCTGCGGTGTCTTTCCTTCACGAATAAGATTTCGTACCGCAGGTGTTGCAATAAGGATTTCCAACGCAACCACTCGTCCTTTACCGTCAGCTCTCGGAATAATCTGCTGCGAAATAATCGCTTCCAATACAGTCGAAAGCTGAAGTCTGATTTGACCTTGCTGCTCTGCCATAAATGCATCGACAATACGGTCAATCGTCTTTGCTCCACCGATAGTGTGCAATGTGGACATAACCAAGTGACCGGTTTCCGCAGCGGTCAATGCTGTGGATATCGTCTCCAAGTCACGCATCTCACCGACCTGTATGATATCCGGGTCTTGACGGAGCGCTGCTCGAAGTGCACCGTCAAAAGTGTTGGTATCCAGTCCTAATTCTCTTTGGTTTATGACACAACGGTTATGGCGGTGCAAATACTCGATCGGATCCTCAATTGTAATAACATGATCCGTTCGATGCGTATTCATATAGTCAACCATTGATGCCAAGGTTGTTGATTTACCGGAACCCGTCGGACCTGTTACCAAAATCAGCCCTCTTTGCTTCATCGACAATTCCTTTAGTATGCTCGGCAGTCTCAACTGCTCCATCGACGGAATCTTGTCATTGATTAAACGAAAAGCAAGATTGTATGTTCCTCTTTGTCGATATGCATTCACCCTGAAACGAGCTGTCCCTTCCAACGCATACGAAAAGTCAATTTGTCCTTTATCTTCCAAAACGGATAATAAGCTTTCATCCACAATGGACTTTACAATTTCATAGCTCTGCGCCGCCGTTACCGGTTCTGCATTCAACTTCTGAAGCCTACCATGCTTTCTGATAACCGGTGGGCTTTGAGTGGCAATGTGAACATCCGACGCCCCTTCTTTAAATGCCACTTCCAATAAATGGTCAATCTTTCTCATTAGTTCCCCCTATTGATCCACACTGTAAGTAATTTTCAACATTTCGTCAATCGTTGTAATTCCTTCGTTAATTAGGTCTATACAAGTGTTATTCAAAGTTTTCATTCCCTTTTGGATCGCTCGCTCTTTGATTTCATCAATCGGATTACCTCTGTCAATCATACGACGAATCTCTCTATCCATAACTAGAATTTCGTGAATCGCAATTCGTCCCGAATATCCTGTGCCGTTACAATGATTACATCCGATACCTTTATAGACCACCGAAGCAAGCGGCAGATTGCTCGTAATTGACTTTTCTTCGTCCGTAAGCTCGTGTACCGTTTTACATCTTGGACAAATTCTTCTTACCAATCGCTGTGCGATAACCCCGATAACCGATGAAGATACCATATACGATTCGACTCCCATGTCGATAAATCTTGAAATGGTACTCGCCGTATCATTGGTGTGTAGTGTGGAAAGTACCAAGTGACCTGTTATAGCCGCTCTTGTTGCAATTTGTGCCGTCTCCGCATCTCGAATCTCACCAACCATGACAATGTCGGGGTCTTGACGAAGTACGGAACGAAGTCCGGATGCGAAAGTGAGACCTGCTTTTGTATTAACTTGCACCTGATTGATTCCACCTAATCTATATTCGACAGGATCTTCAATTGTGATAATATTTTTCTTGATATCATTTAACTCTCTTAATACGGTATATAGAGTCGTTGATTTACCGGAACCTGTCGGCCCGGTAACCAGTATAATTCCTTCCGGCGCACGAATAATCTTGTCAAACAACTTCAGATTGTATTCTGTAAAACCGAGTTGCTCTTTCGTAACAGAGATTGCATTTCTGAAAAGCAAACGCATTACGACTTTCTCACCATAAACTGTTGGTAAAATGGAAATACGCAAGTCGATTGGAATTCTGTCTACTACTGTTTCCACGCGACCGTCTTGCGGTATTCTTCGCTCGGCAATATCCAATTTTCCGATAATCTTGATTCTGGTAATAAGCGCCGAATGGGTTTTTCTAGGCATTACCATATTTTCGATTAGATCGCCGTCAACACGAAATCTTACTCGTACCATATCTTCAAACGGTTCGATATGGATGTCACTCGCACGCATTCTGGCTGCCTGTGATATCATCGAATTGACAAGTCGCACAATTGGAGCATTGGCTACATCATCCGCCTCCGCTTCCACTTCCTCATCATCCAGGTTTCCAGTCTGCAATTCAAATTCCTTCATCGCTTCTTGAGCAGTAGCCGATGTATCGAAGTATTTGTTAATTGCTTTTTGTATGTCGGATTTCGAACTAATTACAACCCCGACACTCAGACCGGTTATCACTCGGACATCATCCACCGCTAATACATCCAACGGGTCAGACATCGAAAGTATAATTTTTCCATTCTCAATGTCTAACGGGATGATATTGTATCGTCTGGCAATATTTTCCGAAATAATTCTTACCGCTTTCGGATTTATCATATAATTGCTCAAATCGATGTAAGGAATCTTTAATTGGGCTTCCAAGGTTTTTAAAATAATATTCTCATCAATAATTCCTAAATCTATTAGTACTTCGCCCAATTTTTTCTTTGATTCTTTTTGTGCCTCTAAAGCCTTCTCCAGTTGCTCCGGTGTTATCATGTTATGATTAACAAGTATGTCACCAAGCCTTTGCTTCTTTCTCATGTTTCCCCCTGTATGCAACTAATCGTAGGCCCAATATTGCCTTGCTCATTACTTTCATCTTTAAACATCTGTATAAATCGCTCTTACTAAATTAAAAGAAAGTAATGTTGGATTCACTTTGTAACTTTTGTAACCTTTCCCACAGTTTTTCCAAAGTTTTCCCGCTCGATATCCATATTACCCATTCCTATCAGCGATTAAACACTACTACAAACGAAAAAATAAAATTATTTTTCCGCAATCAAAAGAAAAAAACCTACGACGCGTAACCGCTTTGTAATTTTGATTCGAGTTGTCGTTAATCTCTATTATGTTCCTCTTGTAAAAAATAGTGTTTCACTTCGGCTGTATCAATAGCATTAGTATCAAAAAAGTCCAATACAATTAGTCTTTAACAATTTGTTGCCATCAAAAAAATTTTTGACGGCAACAAATTTTGTTTCTATTCAGTTTAAATACAATTTAAAATTCTGCCATACCCACGGTTCTCGGGAACGGAATCACATCTCGGATATTATTGATGCCGGTTATATACATCAACAGTCGCTCGAAACCGAGTCCGTATCCGGCATGATTCACGCCGCCGTACTTTCGAAGTTCCAAATACCACCAATAATCGTCGATATTCATATTCAGCTCTTTCATTCTTTCAACGAGCTTGTCGTAATTTTCTTCCCGCTGCGAGCCGCCGATAAGCTCTCCGACGCCCGGTACCAACAGATCCGCCGCCGCGACTGTTTTTCCATCCGGATTTTGTTTCATATAAAAAGATTTAATCGCTTTCGGATAATCCGTCACAAAGACCGGTTTTTTAAATACCGTTTCAGCAAGATAACGCTCATGCTCGGTTTGCAAATCCGCTCCCCATTCCACTTTGTATTCAAATTTCTGCCCGGATTCCTGCAAAAGTTTTACCGCTTCGGTATAAGTGATTCTTCCAAAATCCGAACTTACCACATTATCCAAACGACTGAACAGTTCTTTGTCGATAATCGAATTGAAGAATTCCATTTCCTCCGGCGCATTTTCACGCACATAGTTGATGACGAATTTGAGCATCGCTTCGGCATTGTCTAGATAGTCGGTCAAATCCGCAAATGCCATTTCCGGCTCCATCATCCAGAATTCCGCAGCATGACGAGCAGTGTTGGAGTTTTCGGAGCGGAAAGTCGGTCCGAAAGTATAAATATTTTTGTATGCAAGCGCAAAGGCTTCACCGTTGAGCTGACCGCTTACCGTCAAATTCGTACTTCTTTTGAAGAAATCCTGCGAATAATCTATTTCACCGTTTTCTTTCGGCGGATTGAGCAAATCCAAAGTTGTCACTTTGAACATTTCGCCGGCTCCTTCCGCATCGGAACCTGTAATAATCGGTGTATTGACATAGACAAATCCGCTCTCTTGAAAAAATTTATGAATGGCATACGCCGCCAAGGAGCGAACTCTGAAAATCGCATTGAATGCATTCGCTCGCGGTCGAAGATGCGCAATCGTTCTTAAATATTCAAAAGTATGGCGTTTCTTTTGAAGCGGAAAACTCGCGTCGGATGTCGCCTCTACGGTAATCTCTTTGGCTCTGACTTCAAAAGGCTGCTTTGCTCCCGGCGTTTCCACAAGCTCACCTCTCACGCGAACCGCGGTCGCAATCGGCAGCTTTGCAATTTCTTTAAAGTTTTCCACAACGCCGTCTTCAAATACGACCTGTAAATTCTTGAAGAAAGTTCCATCGTTGAGCTCAATAAAACCGAAGCTTTTTTGGTCACGCAAGGTTCTAATCCATCCCTCAACTAAAATTTCACTTCCTTTATATATATCCGTTTTTCTAAATAATTCTTTTATATCAGTTGTTTTCATCTCTTGTCCCATCCTATTATCGATAGTATCCCATCGGATTTACCGTTTTACCATTGATACGCACTTCAAAATGAAGATGATTTCCGGTCGAATATCCTGTCGAGCCCACCTGCGCAATCACCTGACCTTTTGCAACAGTAGAACCTTCGCTGACGAGCAATGCCGAATTGTGAGCATAGACCGTCACGATTCCGCCGCCATGGTCAATCGCTACAACATTGCCGTAGCTGTTTTGATAACGCGAAGTGATTACTGTTCCGGCTGCCGCTGCAAGCACCGAAGTTCCTCTCGGCGCCGCAATATCCTGTCCTTGATGGAAACTGCTGATTCCGGAAATCGGATCCGAACGCCTTCCATAACCGGATGTAAGTGTTCCTCTAATTGCGAGCGGCCACATCAACGCTCCGCCGGTATAGGGTCTTGTGTTACTTCCGCTTTGACGCATCGCCGCCAAAATTCGTTGCTCGATGATATTGGATTGTTTCTGCAACTCCGCTTCTCGTCTTTTGAGCAAATTGATATCCTTCGCCACTTCATTTTTTGCACTCTCTTGTGAGGAGCGATAGGCCTCCAGCTGCGCCTGCTCACTTTTTATCTGCTGCTGCACCGCAGTCATTCTGTCTTTTTCCGCGAGCAACTTCGTTTTTTGTTCTTCCAAACGCTTGCGGTTATTCTCAAGCTCTTCCAGCATTTCACGGTCGGCATTGACAATCTGCTGCACATTATATGCATTGGAAACCAAATCCGGTATGCTTTTGGATTCAAGCAGCAGTTGGAAATAAGTCATATCGGAAGTTTTATACATTGCCCGAATTCTCTCTTTGAGCAGTTCTTCATTTTCCGAAATCTCATTTTCCGCCGATACGATTTGCTCCTTAGTCGCTTTGATATTGATATTCAGAGTCTTCATCTGTTTTTGTAATTGCGCCAAACGAGCTTCCACACCGGCAATTTGTCCATCCAGCTGATATATTTTTGAAGAAAGATTCTTCATCTCTTTGTTTTTCTCATTGATTTCGCGACGAACCTCTCTTTTTTGCGCATTCGTTGACTTCAGCTTATCTCTGTCGCTCTTTTTTGCAGCGAAAGAAAATGACGAGGTCGCTATCGTTGCGATAAGGGCACATGCTATGACTTTTTTAAGGCTCATATTACACCTCCAAATATTGTCTCACCGATGTGACTGAACCCACCGTTCCGATTCCGATACCCATAGCCAAAAATACGGCTACGATATTCATAAAGATATCTTCAATGTGTAAAATATATCCGTTGATAAAACTTACATTATCCGTTGTGAAGAAATCATACATCACATGATACATGACATAGGTCAGCCCGATTGCAATCAATGCTCCGATAAATCCGAGTATCAATCCTTCAATAATAAATGGCCAACGCACGAACCAGTTGGTCGCTCCCATGTATTTCATAATAAAAATTTCATTTTTTCTGGCATTGATGGTAAGTCGAATCGTCGTTGAAATAATAAATATCGACACAAAGACCAACACGACCATCAAAATCAATCCGAAGCGATTGATGGTGTTGACCATCTTCGAAAGCTGCTCGATGATATCTTTGTAATATCGAGTTTCTTCGACTCCTTTGATTTCGTTGATATTTTTAACCAAAGTATCGGCTTGCTTTGCATTCTTTATTTCGACAATATATGAATTTTGTAAAGGATTTTTGATTCCGTCGAGCAAATAGGCCTTGTCTCCCCAACGCTCTTTGAGTTTGAGCAGCGCTTCCTCTTTGGATTCGTAATGAACAGCTGCTACATTGGGCATCGCTTTGAGCTTTGCCCCGATTTCCTGTTGTTTCGCTTCATCCAGCGCATCATTCATATAGACATTGACCGCATTGAACTGGTCCTGTGTTTTCGATGTAATATTGTTGAGATTTAAAACGATGCAGAGCATGACGCCGAATACAAACAGCGAAGATGCCACCGATGCCACCGATGCAATCGCCATCGAGCGGTTGCGCACCATTCCGTAAAATGCCTCTTTGATATTATAAAGGAAGCTATTTAACATAAGTATAATTCCCCCTTTGCATATCACTTAGTATTTTACCTTCATCAATCGTGATTACACGCTTTTGAAGTTTATCGACAATTTCCTTGGCATGAGTTGCAACGATTACCGTCGTACCGCGACGATTGATGTCCAGAAGCAATCTCATAATCTCATCCGCATTGTGCGGGTCAAGATTTCCTGTCGGCTCATCCGCAATCAACAGCATCGGATTGTTGATAATCGCTCGAGCGATACCCACCCTTTGCTGCTCTCCGCCGGAAAGCTGCGAAGGATAGCTTTTCGCTTTGTGACTCAAGCCGACCAGCGAAAGCGCAACCGGCACTTTTCGACGAATGCTCTTTTTGTTGTTTTGGGTAATCTCCATCGCATAGGCGACATTCTCATATACGGTTTTGTTGGCGAGCAATTTAAAGTCCTGAAAGACCACCCCGATATTTCGGCGAAATTTCGGAATCGTTCGTTGCGTCAAATTGCTCACATCGATATCATTAATGGTCAATCTGCCTTGTGTAATCTGTTGCTCCCTAAGTAATAATCGAATAAAGGTTGACTTTCCCGCTCCGGAACTTCCCACAAGAAAAACAAATTCTCCTTTACCGATATAAAGATTCACATCTTCCAATGCGTATTTATCTTTCTTTTCATATTGTTTATAAACATTTTCAAATCTAATCAAACTTTGCCTCCTACCCTAAGGATAGTTACTCTCTTAGCATATTATTAGTTAATACTGCAAACTCATCAATCGTCAATGTCTCTCCTCGGCGTTTCGGGTCGATATTCGACTTCTCCAACGCAACAAGCACTCTCTCCTTATCAAAATCCTCATAAGTCGAAAGCGCATTGAGTATTGTTTTTCTTCTTTTGGAAAAAGAACCTCTCACTACTTTAAAGAAAAGAGACTCGTTGAACATTTCGACCGCTTTTTTTTCTTTCATTTTCAATCGAATAACTGTCGAGTCCACATTCGGCTCCGGAATAAAAGCGGATTTTGGAACTTTTGTAATCGTCTCGGCGCTCGCATAGTATTGGATGGCTACGGTAAGGCTGCCGTAATCTTTGCTTGATGGCTTTGCCGTAATCCGCTGCGCCACTTCTTTTTGTATCAACAATACAAAAGAATCGAGTGCAACTTCACTTTCTAAAAATTTCATAATAATTGCTGTTGTAATATAGTATGGAAGATTCGCAACCACCTTGACCGGTCTGCCGGCTGCATTTTGCTCCACCAGCTCTTTAATATCGGTCTTTAAAATATCCTGATTCACGATATGGATATTGTCAAATTCCGACAGCGTCTCTTCCAAAATAGGAATGAGCGAACGGTCAATCTCGACCGCAATCACTTTTTTTGCTCTCGTCGCCAATTCATAGGTCAGCGTTCCGATGCCCGTTCCGATTTCAAATACGATATCCTCATCGGTTAATTCCGCAGCATCGACGATTTTGCTCAATATGTTTTCATCCACCAAAAAATTTTGTCCCAATGATTTGGTCAAACGAAAATCATAATTGCTCATAATCTCCTTAGCCCTGCTTCGTGTCGCTAATTTGCTCATCTTCCACCATCATATTGCTGCACCGCTCGATTAAATTCCTCTCTGGTTATTCCGAAGTTGTTCAGTCTGGATATAAATTGCTTGGTATTTCCATATCCGATGCCGAGAATTGCACCGATGACATCGCGTTTTTCACTCGCATTGTCGGAAATGGTCAAATCATTTTCCACCATATCGGCAATCGTAAATTCATTTCGCTTTTTTACCACCATACAATGTGCTTTTTTCAGTGCGTCCATAATCGCCTCGGGAGATGCGTTTTCAACTCCGATGTCCTGACCTTTGGTTGCCAAATCCCGCGGAATATAAGCGTGCTTACAATTTTTTGTCAGCTTTTGCACTTCTTTTCGTATTTTTTCACCGGCATAATCCGGGTCGGTCAATATAATGATGCCCCGCGATTCACCGGCTTTTTTTATTCTCTCTCGAATATGCTTCGGCAATCCGTATCCGTTGGTTGCAATTAATTCCGCATCCACTGCTTTTTTGACTGCAGAAATATCATCCTTGCCTTCCACTACAATAATTTCTTTTATCATGGATTCTCCCTAATTCAATAAAAGAGTATATCTGTAAGCCGAGTTCTGTCTTGAATAGCCATCTATCTAGGCTTCTTGTCACCAAGAAGCTCAAGCGACCTACCTACGGATAAGGACGGGCAGCCCCTCTTTCTCGATCCTATTTGGTCTTGCTCCGAGTGGGGTTTACATAGCCAAATCAGTCTCCTGATTGCTGGTGAGCTCTTACCTCGCCTTTCCACCCTTACCGTTGCCGGCGGTATCTCTCTGTTGCACTTTCCTTGGAGTCGCCTCCACTAGGTGTTACCTAGCACCCTTGCCCTATGGAGCTCGGACTTTCCTCATGATTTCTCATGCGACTATTCGATATACTCCATTCATTATACAATAACAATGTCAATATATCAATGTTTTATGACATTCTTTTTTGGATGAGCCGCTGAATTTTACATACTTTTTACACTTAGCTTTTTTGAATTTTGTCCGAATAACATAAAAGAAGGTTTTCTTATCCGTAAGAAATTCAAACTAATAATCTGTTTTGTTTTATTTTTACTTTGTATTGTAAATTTTTATATTTCGGTTTACAATAAATCTGGAAGGAGTTTATTATGTTTGTACAATCCCACAAGGTTATGGCGGATTGGATTTATAATTTTGTTGAAGAACACACGGATGTGTCTCTCAATTTGTTGCGTTTTAGAGCAGGAAACATGAGTCCCGACTTGCCATTGTATCACAGTCACCTAAAACATTATAAGCATCAAAACTTTGAATATATTTTAAATATGATATATGAGCTTTCAAAAACCAATCCCAATGCCAATGTCGGTACGCTCAAAAATTATTCGTATCGGCTCGGCGTGATTTGTCACTATATTTGCGATTATTTTTGCTTTCCGCATCATAACCGCCGATATTTTCACGACAAACTCGGGGAGCATCTCGCTTATGAAAAAGATTTGCACAAAATCATCAAAAAGTTTAAGCAGTCGGATTATTTGCCGCAGTATTATTTCAACGAGATTATGGACCAAAAAAGCAATTCAAAATTTGATCTTTTGTCAATGATTGAGGAATTTCATCGAGATTATATGTCCGAGACTCCATCATTTTATACGGATGCGACTTATGCGATAACTGTTACATCCATCATCGCATCGGTTATTGTGTTGGCTTCCATCAAAATTGTTGAATTGGAGCCGCTCGCAAGTGAACTTGAATCATTGCAGGCTGCATTTGCAGTATAAGAACGGGACAACCGTTCTTTTTTTATGCCGAAAATGCAAAATCAAATAGAAATTTCCGTTTTGTATTTGAGATTATAAAGCGGTGTTTTGAAATTTCACTTTGAAATCTCCAATTTTATTTTTTCATTTCAAATTGCCATTTTGATTTTGCAATTCTGTTTTCAATTTTTTCAATGTCAAAGTTTCCTGTCATTTTCATAAATTTTTTGCATCAAAAAGGACAGCCGTCGGCTGTCCCGTTTTTGTTTCTTTTCGGTTGCTCAAATCTTAGTCCATAATGGATACTACTACTCCTGAGCCTACCGTTCTTCCACCTTCACGAATCGCAAAGCG
>JBGZSM010000067.1:0-24049 GCA_041853585.1 Filifactoraceae bacterium | reverse complement strand
TGGTTCTTGCCGACAAAATCTCTTTTAAAAAAATCAAATATAACGAATAAAAAATTTCTTGGAATTTATAGTGTGGACTTTGATGTTTTTTAGGCATACAATCTATTGGAATGACTATAAGATATATCGATTAAAATTTTGTTTTTATTTTTAAAAAAACAAAAAGAGAATAAAAAATTATATAAAAAGTATTGATATGATAAAAAATATAATTTATTATGATGCTGTTTAGATTAATAAAACAATTTAATGATTGTGTTCTAAAATTTAATAATGTGCGAAAAGGAGGAAACCCATGACTCTTGGTGAGAATGAGAAGAAGCAGTTGGAAGAACAACGCAGAAAATCTTGGGATGTTGCGCTGAGTGTGAACGAAATGAGTGGCAAAAAAGTCTCGAAAGAATTTATGGAAATGGTAGAAAAGGAAATTTCCGGAGAGATTAGTGGGGAAGATTTTGATGAATGGTTGCATCAAAAGGGACTTCGCTTGGCGGAAGAAAGTAGGAAAAAGATGAATAATGATCAATAGGGAAAGGAGAGCAACGATGTTAATGGATGAAATGTCGTGTTATCCCGGTACCAATGTATTGGTGAACAACTATGACATTATGGACAGAGAAGCTTTGCACGATTACGAAGAAGAAGTTGCAACAAGAGCAATGAGAGTGCTCGATGAAAACAACTTGGAAGGGAATTTTGATTTTGATCATTTGTGTGATTTCCATAAAGCTTTATTTGGGAAACTTTATCCTTGGGCAGGAGAGCAACGAATGGTCAATATGCTCAAAAAGGAGAAGATATTGGGCGGAAATTCTCTTAGATATGAGGACTATCAAAACATTGAAGAGTATATGAATATGACTCTTCGGAATATGAACAGCATTCAATGGGAAGCACTTCCAAGGGAGCAGCAGATTGAACTATTGGGCAAATTTATGGCAGCTACTTGGTTGATTCATCCTTTTCGGGAAGGGAATACCAGATCGATTTCCACATTCTTTTGTCAATTTGCCAGAAGCAAGGGAATTGAGCTTGATCGAAGTTTCTTTGAAAAAATCGGACAGCAGTTCAGGGATGCATTGGTTTATGCTTCGGCACAGTCTACAGATTTGGAATTAGGCTTCAAGTCCGACATTAGTCCGTTAAAATTCATACTTGAAGAAAGTATTGAATCGGCGGAAAGAGATAAATTCAGAAAGCAAGTCGATCCGAATAAACAGTATTCTTTAGAAGCTTTGCAAAATAAAATTAAAGCAGCAAAGGGCCAGGAACATGAATTACGCTCAAATATGAAAAGATAGACTTTTAAATTACAAAAAAGACAGGAATGGTTTCACTTTAGTGAAGATGACGGGACAAAATTCAAGGACAGTGATTTTTGGATTTTATCAATGACTAATCATTTTAATACATACAAGGGATAAATTTCAAAATGAACTGTAACGGGAAAAACATTTGAAATTGAAAACATCAGTGGGGGAAATATATAACTTTGAAATTGAAAAATGTAGAATTAGGCAAGCAAACAAAACACTACTAACTAAATGGATGCAGTGCAACGAGACAAGAATACTTCCTTGCGCTGCATCCCACAATTCAAAGGATAATATCAATTTTACAGAAATATTAACATAAAAATAGAGCAGACATTATTAATTTTTTAAAGACATTTTGTTGACATCCGGGTAGCTTGTTTAGTTTTGAAACAAGCTATTGTTATATTGTTTTTTATTTTAAATTTAAGATGAACCATAGTTGAAACGAGGTAGTAATGAACACTTTATTTTTAGGTTCGGCAGCGATTAAAAAATTGGCAATATTAGGGAAAGCGGTGGTTTTAGCAACACCCAGGGTCGTCAGAGTGAGTGTAATCACAGGCGGAGCACTTTTTGTTAGAAGAAAAATAGGGCAAGCTGTGCGTCAAATCCACGAGGAAAGAAAAATACAAAAGAATATTAAGCAGGCAAGGAAACGGATACAGAAGGATATCAACGATCCCCAAATGCGAAAGGAATTAAAGAAAGAATTTCGAAGAATTGAAATGAAATTTTCTCTAAAAAGCTTGAAACAAACACAACAAAAAATTGATGATTTGAGAAGGCAGGAAATGAGAGAACTTGCTCAAGATATTAGACGCGAACAGGGATTGAGAAGGTAAGATGAATGGAGATGTTATATTTTTGCTCAATTGTGGTGAGCAGTAGAGAAAGAATTAGAAAAATTGGGAGGCATAGATTAAAAACCGAATAAAAATAGATTGACATAAATCGGTTTCATTATTCGAAAGAGTGACAGGGAGGATAAGATGAAAAAAATAGGAATTTTTTTGTTGATCGGATTAATTTGTATTACAATGGTGGCCTGTAAAAAACAAGAAAATGTCGGTAATGCGGAGGAGAAAAATCCGGCTCAGGAGATTGTGAAAAATCCGTCCGAACCGTTGCCGCTAAGATATCAAGAACTCCAAGACGGAGAAGGGAAGGAATTGTTGATAGATATTACTGAGGTTTCAGTGAGGGATATCGAAAAAAAATTAGCATATGGAATAAAAGAGAGATACAATCTGGCGTATTCTGCAGATGAAATTATGGAGGAATATCAAATCATCAAGGTGACAGGGGAGATAAATTCGTCTAATCAAGATGTGTTTTTGAGCCACGCACTTTCCAGCGACTTTAATTTATATATCGGAGAAGATAAAATTGAATTGTTAGGCGAACCATTCTATTTTAATGAAGAACGCCTTGAGGAATTGGGGAAGAGGATTGCATCAATAGCGATAGTAATTGAAAAAGAACATATTGAGACTGGTGTCCTCCAACTTGAGGTTCAAACCTACATCAAGAGAGAACAGAGTAAAGTTTTTGTGGATGTTGTAAAAGAGTAAAAATATGATAGGAAAAGCAAAAAGTTTTTTCGGCGCAATTATTAGAGGGTTTGCTAGTGTAACCGGTCTTGATAAAACCGTTGCAAACATGCTCCATGGTATGGGTTTGTTTATATCGGACTTCTGCATCGGAGCGGTCAGCACCTCCTTAGAGATGATAAATTATCTGTTCAATCACAGCATCAATGCAATAAAAACGGAAGTAGCTCTCAAGCCGACGGAGTTTGATGCAGAACTACTGAAAACATTGGGCGACCTTTCGGAAACGGTCGTTTTGCCGATTGCCGGAATCTTCGTTGCCTATATTTTTGCCTATGAAATTTATGAGATGGTAGCGGAGCGCAATCGTGGCGGCGATATGGAGATTGGCAATATTATTTTTCTAATCATTCGCACCTCCATCGTGATTTTGTTGGTAACTCATGCCTTTACGATTGCATCGGCGTTTTCGGATTTGGGTTACTGGGCAATTGAAAAATCGAAAACCACTACGGATAGCATTGAGCTGAAAGTGGAGAATCAGGTAACGGAAAAATTGATAAAATTAATTACTCCCGTTGCGTATGATAAACATGATTATATTAGAGGAGATCTAAGTAATCCTATTGAACTAGAAGATCTTCCAAAACCGGATCCTGATAATAAAAATTCAGTATTGGAAAAATATCACATCGATTATAAAATGGGGCCGGCCATTGTTGTTACATTGATATGCATAATTGGGCTGTTTACAACCTTGTTGATGTGTGGTGTGATTTACCTCATCGCTTGGTCTCGGATTATTATGATTTTGCTCTATATATGTATTGCGCCTTTACCGATGGCAACACTGCTTAACAAAAATTGGGTCGGAAGCATCGGACAGAACTATATCAAAAATTTATTGGCATTAATGCTACAAGGTTTTTTGATGCTTGTTATCGTAGTTATCTATAACGGACTGCTCACCAGAACGGCAACGCTGATGGCCACGGAGTTGTCCAATGAAACGCAACTTCTCAGCCCCATCAAGGCATTGTTGCTGATGTTTGTCAGCATGTCCATTGTAATTCGAATGTTGATGTCCACACATAGTTTGGCAAAAAGTATCACGGGAGCAAGTTGATGCTGTCATGAAGTGATATCGGCGGAATGAAAATAATAGTAACTATCTGAAGAACAAAAGGATATGATTTTGCGAAAAACGATTGAAGAAATTTAATTCAAAAAGTTGTTTTGCTTGATTTTAGTAGGATTAAAATCAGATAAGGAGAGGTTTTATGGCGAGTCTGCAAAAGCACTTCCAAAAATTCATGAAAAGAAATCAAAAGCTTTTTCATTGGATGGGATTGAATATCGGATTGTTGTTTTTGACGGGATTTATAATCATCGGGCTAATGCTTGCCTATCAGAACAAGGTGGAACTTTACTTGTCTCAGGATATTTTGACCATTGAGGCAGTTATTATTTCGATACTCGGGATGATTTTCCTATTGCTGATTTTCTGTCTTGTTTTGCTCATTGTTATCTTTCTTGCCAGAATTATGATACCTGCAAGGTTTTTGGATACTTTAACAATGAAAGAAGAAAGAGAGTTTCTAGGGAAACTTCCTCAAAATATGCGAAAGGAAATCTTGAGGGATGAATAATTTCAGCGTGGATATTCCAAAGGAATTGAAATTTATAAAATCGAAGCTGTTATTCGGATTGACCAAACGACAACTGATCGGCTTTACTATGGCGATTGTCATTTCATTTCCGATGTTTTGGCTTATCAAAGATTACAGTTTGGATTTGGCAATGTATGCGACTTGCTTTGCGGCATTTCCGTTTCTGTTCGGAACCTTATACAAAAAACATAATATGGTGGCGGAAACTTGGCTTCGTTTATATTTAGAAAATAAGTTACTCTTTCATCACAAAAGACGATATAAAATGACGAAGAAAAACAGAGATATTGCAAGCAAAAGGGGGTTTAAGGTTGTTCAAAGGAAATGCAATGATACAGTTTGCGAAGCGGCTGTACGAGACGAAACGAAAAAAAGTTGAAATTGTATCCACTCAAGACACGCTTAATTTTAAGAAAATTTATCCTTCCGGTATTATGCAATTAGATGGAGAACATTACAGCAAAATGGTGCGTTTTTCGGACATATCTTACCAGCTTTCCAAAGATGAGGAGAAGAAAAGAATATTTTCGTTGTATTGCAGTCTGCTAAACTCTTTTGATTCATCTGTCGGTTTTCAATTTTGCTTTATCAACAGCAAAGTAGAGAGTAAAGAGGAGACTACAGAGGCGAAAGAAAAGTCTTTTAAAGAAAACCATTTTGAAATGCTTAGGGAAGAATATTTTAATTTTCTGGAAGCCCAGCGTGCCAAAGGGAGCAATGGGATTATACGAAACAAGTATTTAATCTTTACCATTCGAGAGAAAACCTACAAGGGTGCATTGCGACGCTTGGAAAATATTGAGCAAAACATTCGAGATTCGTTCAGGACTTTGGGTGCCGCCATCGAGAGTATCGACGGCGTTGATAGGGTGAGCATTTTGAATTTTGTGCTGAATGATGCGACGCACTATATTGACATTGAAAGTTTGAACGCTCAAGAAATGAAAAAATATGATATCAAAGATTTGATTGCGCCAAGCAGTATAGATTTTTCCAAAGACAAAAACAGTTTTGAAATGGGGGAACGCTTTGGAACGACGATGTATTTCAGCATAACGGCTACAGAGCTTTCGGATAGAGTGCTGGTGGATTTTTTGGATTTGGAAAAAGAGATGATTGTGAGCCTACATATTCGAGCCGTTGACCAACAAAAAGCAATCAAGATGGTGAAAGCCAAATCGTCGGATTTGGATTCGATAAAAATTGAAGAACAGCAAAAATCCATCCAACGAGGATATGACATGGATATCCTGCCTACCGATTTGAACATGAATATCGATGAGGCAAAAAGAATTTTACAAGATCTTCAGCGGGACAATGAGCGATATTTTTACCTGACCTTTACGGTTACTATATTGGAAGAAAATAGAAAATCTCTGGAGAACAGTATTTTTACATTAAAAATGTTGGCACAAAAACATAATTGCGAGTTGATACCGATGACTTATCAGCAAGAAAAAGCATTTCTAAGCGCATTGCCGTTTGGAAATAATATTAATGAAGCGGAGTTGGAGAGAGGGTTGACCACCTCCGCAACCGCGGTCTTTGTTCCATTTACCACGAAGGAGCTTTATCAGGAAGATAAAGAGGCGACTTATTACGGCCTCAATTCGCTAAGCAATAATATGATTCAGTTCAATCGAAAGAAATTGAAAAACCCGAATGGTCTATTTCTGGGGACGCCGGGCTCCGGAAAATCATTCAGTGCAAAACGGGAAATGATTGATACTTTTTTAAAAACGACCGACGATATTTTGATTTGCGATCCGGAGGGAGAATATTATCCTTTTGTGGAACTTTTACAAGGAGAAATCATCAATATTTCTCTCAACTCTAAAGAGTACATTAACCCTTTGGATATCACGATGGAATATGGAGAAGGAGAAAATCCGATTTCATACAAAAGTGATTTCGTCATCACCTTGATGAATGTGATTGTCGGCATACGAAGTGGCTTGACGGCGAAGCAAAGAACGATGACGGACAAAGCGGTTCGCGTCATTTATCGCAAGTTTATGGAGAGTGGAAGCTCGGAGGATATTCCGCTTCTCGAAGATTTATATAATGAGCTCAGAAACTATGAAGATAAAGAGGCTGCCGATTTGGCAGATGCCTTGGAGCTTTATGTGCATGGCTCGCTCAATATTTTTAATCATAAAACTTCCATCAACCCGAAAAACCGTCTCGTTTGTTTTAATATTCAGCAGCTCGGTTCCAATCTGAAAGATCTGGGCATGTTGGTTTTACAGGACTATGTTTGGAACAAGGTAACGGCGAATCGAATGAAGAGCAAAAAGACATGGTATTACATGGACAAATTTCATAAACTGTTGGCGGAAGAACAAACGAGCAACTATTCGGTGGAATTTTGGAAGCGCTTCAGAAAGTGGGGCGGAATACCAACAGGCATTACGCAGAATGTCAAAGATTTGCTTTCCAGTCCAAAGATTGAAACAATCTTGGAAAATAGCGAGTTTGTCTATCTGCTGAATCAGGCATCCGATGACAGGCGAATTCTTCAGCAAAAGTTGGACATCAGCGATTATCAGGCAACGCATATTACCAATTCATCGGAAGGGGAAGGGTTGTTGGTTTGCTCCGGAATCATTCTGCCTTTTCGAGACCGATTCCCGAAAAATAACCATCTATATCCTGCCATGACCACTAAGCCGGAAGAAATAAAAAAGTTGAGACGGCATCAAGAAAAGCATTAACCTAAAAAAAGACTTCCTATTATATAGGCGATTTTAGATCCGTATTTTCGGATAAAAGATGCACTTGATTTTATAGTACAAATTATAAGAGGAGCCAAATGATAGAGCTGAAAAAAAAGGATGAGGATTCTCCACTTAGCGAAAAATCGCTCAAGGAACCTATAAACAAAACTCTTGAGAAAGCTGAGCGTAAAATTCAACAACGAAAAGACAAATTGGAAGAAAAAGCTGAGCGTAAAACTGCAAAGAAAAAATTGAAACACAACATTATTGCTGCGACTTCCGTCTTTGGACAGCAAAATCGTCAAAAGCAGTTACAAAAAAAATTACAGAAGAAAAAGAATCGTAAGCATGAAAAATCTTTGCCCACCAAGATGGCTTTATCTGCAAACAAGCTGGAAATCGATACGGTGAATAAATCGTTGGGAATCAGCGACGAACAGGATATCTTTCAAAATGCGGGGAAGAAAATTTATTCTGTTAAGGAAAAGCGAGAGATAAAGAAGATAAGAAAACTTCGTAAAAAGAAAAACAAATTGTTATTCAAGGGTTTGATATTTTCCAACAAGCTTTTCAAGAATAAAAAGCAGGATAAAACTCTGGTTAATTTGAAGGAGCAGTTCAAGAAGCAAAAAAGAAAAATTTTTGCGGCACAAGAACAAAGTGTCACGCAAACCATGGAAGAGAATAATAAAAATTTGTTGGATAAAGCGATTCGTTTTTTGGAACATGCTGTTAGAATAAAGATTGCACAAATGGTTATGTTTGGGATGATATTTGTCATCCTGTTGATGCCGCTGATGAGCATTCCCTTTTTGGGTGTACTTGTCGGTGCGATGGGCGGCGGGGAGGAGGCATCCAACTTATTTTTCGGTAGTCAGCCGTCCATTGAAATGGCTTGGGATTTGGAGGCGGATTGTTATCAGAAGAAAAATCCTTATACGGTTTCAAATCTTAGAGGGCAATGTACCTGGTTTGTTTGGGGGCGTGTAAAAGAAGTATTCGGAATCGAATTGCCAACGAGTATGGGAAATGCCGGAGATTGGCTCAACTACGCAAAATATAATCCCCGATTTATCATCTCCGATGAGCCGAGAGCGGGTGCGATTATCGTTACCAAAGGCGATGCTTTCGGACATGTCGCATTTATCGAAAGCTATGACCCGATTAGTAAAGTGGCGGTGGTTTCCGAGGGCAATGTGGGAAATCCAATGACGGGAACTCCGCACATGGTGCCGTATGCACACGATCATTATAAAGAATTGATATATAAATCCAAATGGAAAAAATCCGACAAGCGATGGAATGCTCCGGTGTTGGGTTATTTGTATCTTGATAATTTTAACCAAGGCGGACCGAGAATTAAGAATCCGTAATGAAATTTTGTAAGAATGGGGGAAATATGAATAAAAACTTACGAAGAATGATATTGATAAGTGTTTTACTCATGATTTTTTGTGCAATGCTTCCTGCATATGCAAACAATGCCGCTCCAAAAAAGAACAAAGAGGAGCAAAAAAAGGAAGTGGCGGAGCTGGACTCCAATCATTCGCCGGTTCCTGCCTCGGAAGATGCCAAAAATGAAATCAAAAAAGAAGACCAAAGTGAATACGAAAAAGAAATTATACAAGTTCCGATTGAAGCGCCGGCATCGGTCACCGGTGAAAAATATCAGGGCAGCGGAACGGTCATCGATTTTACATCGACCGGCTCGAAAGCATTTTACACGATACAGGCGAAAGACAAAAGTGTTTATTATCTCATCATTGATTTGGACAAAACAGAGAACAATGTCTATTTTCTCTCTGAAATCAATGGCGAAGAACTCAGCCTAAAAGAAGTGACGGCAGAAAACAGACCGCAGGGAATATCCACGCAGATATTTCCGCAGCAAATGACTTCGCAACCTAATGAATCGAAGTCCGGTGCGTGGTTTTATATTTTTGTACTAATGGGAAGTGTAGGATTTGTTGCGTGGTATTATCTGAAAAAAATAAAGCCGAAGCAAGGGACAAAAAATGCGATGACAAATGATGAAGACTTGTATTTTGATGAAGATTTCTATGATGAGGAATATGAAGAATTTGATTCCGACGGCGAAGAGTAATGAATTGCAAATTCAAAACGGAGAGAAAAAATGAAAAAAGAAAAAATAATTTATCTGCTAGTACTTGTCATCTTGTTCATGACAATAGGAGGCTGCATTTTTTACTGGTATCAATATCATCATATTCCTAAGACAAGAAAATGGAAAATTGCGGTTAAAGATAATCATCAGACCGAAGTTGCCGAGATTGAAGTTCAGCGAAATACGATGCTCATCGTTTTGGATGACAAAGGGAAGGAAAGCAGCAGTATAGTAATTTCGGATGATATGAGGGAGGTTCAACTTCCAAAACCTGCCGAAAATAAAAAATTGCTCTTTCAACATTGGAGTGTAGATTTTGAAAAGCAGGATGAAAAAACAAAGCAAAATATCTATCGTGCAAAGCCCAACTATATCGATGCGAAAGATTTTTTGTTGACGGTCAAATCGGATGAGCATTCCCGTCTATATAATAAGGAAGGAAAAGATGTCGAGGGATTGCTCATTCCATATACAAAAAACACCGAGGTTTTGGATTATCTTCCTTCGGTTGAGGTGGAGGAGCATTACAAAGGCAATTGGTTTTACATCGAGGAGGATGGAGCGGAAGTAAAGCTCATCCCAAGAAATGAAATCGACAAAGCCCAAGAAAAACAAAAAGAGAATACTTCGGAACAAGGCGATTCGAATCAGGCAAAAAATAAGAGCATAAAATCTCAGAAAGAAGAAGTAAATAACAAGAAATCCGCCGACAAAGAACAAGGAAAAGATTCGCCGAAGGACAATATAAAGGAAGAAACGCAAAAAATGAACCGAGTTAATCGGCATACGACATTGATTTTCAAGACCTACCAAGACAAAAACAATAATTTCAAAGATGATTTCGGCGAAAAATTCACAGTAAAATTCAATACCGACATCAAAGATGTGAAATACAAAGATCTTGTCGTCGGATGGGAAGAGAATATCAAGCTGCCTATACTCAAAGACAAGCAAAGAGTCTTTTTCGGATGGAGCAGGGATGAGAAATTTGAGAATCCTTTTCGTGAAAGTGACAAGGTTACATCGGATTTGGTTTTATATGCAGAGTTCAAACCGATTGATGAAGTGATGAATCGCTCGGTGGAGCAACCGATTTATCGGCAGGATGTTGCTTTTCAAGTGCTGAAGATACTCGAGATAAATAATAAGCAGGTCGATGTAGCTTACAATAAAAAAATAAAACAAGAGGAAGATGCCAAAAAGAAGAAACGGGAGCAGGACAGAAAGAACAATACCTTTTCTCCACCGAAACAGACGGTGATTGAGCTGCATAATGTCGATAGAGAAAAATTATACCTTATTACCTTTATCGATGAGTATAATCAATACCGGTTCTCCTTTGTGAGTCCATATGGAAGAACTATTAAAATCTATGACAAACAGGACAATCTACTCAAAGAATATGCTGTACGACACAATACGACGATTCCGCTCAATACATCCGACTTTGTAACCGGGCGTGAGAAACTCAACGGATTTCGATCCGAATACTTCAAGTTTAACGATACGATTTATATTAAAATATCACCTGATATCAAAAAATAAGGAGGGACTATGGAATTTTTTCAAGAAGGAGTTAATGTACTCCAAAAAATAATTATTTTAATCGGCGCCGGACTCGGTGTATGGGGAGTTGTCAATCTTTTGGAAGGATACGGGAATGACAATCCCGGAGCCAAGTCACAAGGTATGAAACAATTTATGGCGGGGGCCGGTATCGTGTTGATTGGTACTTTGCTCATTCCGCAGCTCAAGACTCTTTTTACGATAGCTCCATAGGATGGCCATGCCATCCTTTTTGAAAGGGAAAATTATGAAATTATGGTTTATTCAGCGCAGAATTCAGCTATCGATTGTAGCGGTATTCTTCATTTTTATAGACTATCTGAGTTATTTTTTTCGTTTTACCGCATCGGGAAATGCCGTTTTGGGAATCCGGTATCTTTTTGAAAAGCCTTCACTATTGCTCTTGGCTTTTCCGATATCGCTACATCCACGCGATCTTTTAGTCGCGTCGCTTCTTTCGATTATGTTCTTTTTATTTCTGTTGGAGCGTCAGAGAAACAGAAAAAAATTTCGTAAGGGTCAAGAGCACGGTTCCGCTCGATGGGGAAAGCCGAAGCAGGATCTTAAAGGAATGTACGATTCAGCTGAAGATGAAAATAATATCATACTATCTTCCGAGACGAGGTTGGTTTTGAATGACAAAGGCGTTCGGGCAGATCTTAGACGCAACAAAAATGTTTTGGTCGTGGGCGGTTCCGGTTCCGGAAAAACTCGCTTTGTCGTCAAACCCAACATTATGCAAATGAATGCGGATTTCGTTATAACAGACCCGAAAGGTACGATTATTAGCGAGGTCGGATATATTCTAAAGAAAAAACGAAATTATAAAATCAAGATTTTTAATCTCATCAATCTTGAAAAAAGTATGTGCTACAATCCTTTTTCCTATATCAAAGATGAAAAAGATATTTTAAAAGTCATCGACACTATTATTCGAAATACTTCACCCGGTACGGACAATAAGGAAGACTTTTGGGTGAAAGCGGAGCGATTGCTTTATCAGGCATATATTGCGGTCATCTTGGAATATTTTCCGGAAGACGAAAGAAATTTGGGTACATTGGTGGATCTGCTTCAGATGTCCCAGACGAGCATGAGCGATGAGAATTACAAAAACTCCATCGATTTGATGTTTGAGGAAATTGAAGAAAATGCACCGGATTCGTTTGCGGCCAAGCAATATCGGGCCTACAAATTAGCGGCCGGCGAAACGGCGAAAAGTATTCTGATTTCATGTGCGGCAAGACTTTCTCCCATCAATATCCCGGCGGTCAGAAATCTGCTGTCCAAAGATGAGCTCAAGTTGGATAAACTTGGTAATGACAATCGCCCCAATGCATTGTTTGTCATTATTCCGGACACAGACCCGACATTTAATTTTATTATCTCCATCATGTATTCACAAATGTTCAATCTGTTGGCGACCATTGCGGATGAAGAATACGGCGGCTCAATGCCGCGACATATTCGATTCCTGTTGGATGAGTTTGCCAACATCGGCGAAATTCCAAATTTTGACAAACTTATTGCGACTATACGATCGAGAAATATTTCGGCGATGCCGATTTTGCAAGCATTGTCACAACTTAAAACAATTTATAAAGACAACTCCGAGACCATCATCGGAAACTGTGACAGCTTTATTTTTTTGGGAGGAAAAGAAACTTCCACTGTAAAATCGTTGAGTGAATGGCTCGGAAAAGAGACCATTGACGATTATAATATTTCAAGAACCCGCTCGCAAAGCGATTCGTATGGCCAAAACTATTCGAAACTCGGGCGAGATTTGATGACACAAGATGAAATTTTGACGATGCCGTCGGATGAATGCATCGTGATGATTCGGGGGATGAGTCCGTTTAAAGATAAGAAATACGATATTACCAAACATCCGATGTATACTTATCATGGGGAATTCGGCGGGAAATATTGGTTTGATGTATCCACCTATCTTCAAAAACTTCGTGCAAAACGCAAAAAGACATTGAAGGAAGAAGATGAGAATCCGAATGAAGAAAGCGGTCAAAATGACGAAAGCCAAATTTCTAATGCAGAACATGTCATCACAGCGGAAGAAGTTTTTTTCTCGAGTGATGTGAACCGAGTTTTTCAAACATCCTTATCTCAAGTCAAGGATAAATAATAATTATGTATATCAAAGTTTCTCGGTTATATGATACAATGTGGAGAAGAAAATTATCAACTTAGGTGTGAAAGATTGAGAATTAATTTTTGACACGAAACAGTTAATTATGAGGAGGATTGTATGAAAGAAATTAGAATGTTTGTTGCTTCATGGTGTCCGCATTGTACCCGTGCAAAAGCGTGGTTGAATGAATTGTTGGAAGAAAATCCAGAATACAAGGAGCTTTCCATTGAGCAAATTGATATCGACACACAAAAAGAAAAGTTGGTGGATGTGGATTTTTACTATGTTCCCACTTTTTATGTCGGACAGGAAAAAGCTTTTGAAGGAGTACCTTCGAAAGAAATCGTCCAAAAAGTTTTGGATGAATCAATGGCATCGTAGAATTTTATAAGAGCAAGATTTTTTTGAAATCGAGAAATAGTTCCAGCGGATTTGTTGTAAGTCAAAAATGGCGTGATAAGAAATCAACATTGATTTTGGATCACGCTTTTTTATTGGGATTTTTAAAATTTGTTTTCCATGGCGATTCTGTTTTTGGACTTAAATTTTGAATCTTAATTTTTAATTTCCAATCTTGATTTTGAATCTCGTTTTTGATTTTCGATTTTTGTTCCGGATTTGCTTTTCGAATCCGTTTTCCTAATTCTCAATTTGCCTTTGAAAATTAAAACTTCAATGCCTTATCAAAGTTTAGAATTCAGTTCAAACTCTGATATTTTGTATCAAATTTTAACAATAAATAGCGTTTGCAGAACGAAAAGTTAAGATGATATTTCTTGTTTAGGGGTAAAAATCTTTGCTTTTTTATAAAAAACAATTTTGTTGTCTTTTTGCAAGAGCTGTCTAGAATGATTGAATTGTAGAATTTACACAAGGAAGAGGAGTTTTGGACAGTAAATTTTGTGTAGGGAGTTCATTTTTTATTAAAAAGGAAACTGATAAGTATATCAAGGTTAAATTTGTTAATTTATATTTGCGTTTACGCTTTTCTAGTGATATAATTATAGCTAATAAAAAGTATAAAATTTTTTTATTAAGGATGAATTTTTTTAGCACTAAGGAGGAGCTTTATGAAACTCGAAATGGGTAATTTTTATGTAAAAGATGTCGTCTTTGGGAATGAAACATCATACAAAGCCGGCGTTTTGACAATCAACAAAGATGAGGCGCTTGCTTTTGTAAGACAGGACAAGCATATCACGGATGTTGATATCAAAATTGCAAAGCCGGGCGAAGACATTCGAATTGTTCCTGTGAAGGAAGCGGTTGAGCCAAGAATCAGACCGGACGGTCGTGCAGTATTTCCTTCGGTAACAGGAGATTTGGCTCCGGCAGGAAGCGGTGTGCTACATGCACTTAAAGGTTGCGCGGTACTTGGTGTAGGAATGCACTGGGGAAGCTTTGGAGATGGAATGATTGATATGGGCGGCGAGGGAGCGAAATACACTTATTTCTCTCAGCTTATCAATATCTGTCTTGTAATTGATACAGACGAAGAGTTTGAGCGTTATGAGCAACAAAAGAAAAATACGGCGATTCGTATGGCGGCGCACAAATTTGCGGAGTATCTTGGAAAGACGGTAGAAAAGCTTCAGCCGGAAGAGACAGAAGTTTTTGAGCTGGAGCCGGTTACAAAGCGTTCTGCAGAAGTTAACAAATTACCAAGTGTGGTACTGGTACTGCAAGGACAATCTCAGATGGAAGAAATGGGATATAATGACCTGCTCTATGGATGGGATATGAATCACTATCTACCGTCCTTTATGCATCCGAACGAAGTGTTGGACGGTGCGATGATAAGCGGCTCTTTCATGCCGGCATCGTCAAAATGGTCAACTTATGACATGCAGAACTTCCCGACGATTCGAGAACTCTATAAGAAACATGGAAAAGAAATAAACTTCTTAGGCGTGATTATGTCAAATCTGAATGTATCCCTTGAGCAAAAAGAACGTTCGGCGATCTTTGTAGCACAGATTGCGAAATCGTTGGGAGCGGACGGAGCGATTGTTACGGAAGAAGGATATGGAAATCCGGATGCGGACTATGTTCGTTGCATCGTTGCTTTGGAAGATCAAGGCATCAAGGTTGTCGGAATCAGTAATGAAGCAACCGGTCGTGACGGAAAATCTCAAAGTCTTGTGGTTATGGACAAGAAGACAAATGCGATGGTTTCAACCGGAAATGTTTCCCAGTTGATCGAACTTCCGCCGGCAAAAGAGGTTATCGGCGAATTGCAAGCATTGGCGAGAGACGGACTTTCAGGAGGATGGGCAGGCGATGAGATTCTTGGACCATCGGTTCGTGAAGACGGCTCCATTATTATGGAGAACAATGCGATGTTCTGTGGAGACCAGATTGTAGGTTGGTCTGTAAAAACAATGGCTGAGTTTTAGGAGGAAATATGAAAAAAGCAGTTTTATATATCAATCAATTTTTTGCAGGAATTGGCGGCGAGGACCAGGCGGATCAGGAACCTATCATCAAAGAAGGTGCAGTAGGACCGGGACTTGCCATCAACCAAATGTCCGATGCGGAAGTTACCCATACCATTATCTGTGGCGATAACTTTATGGGATCTCGAGAAGAAGAAGCAAAAGAAATCATCCTTGGAATGCTTGAGAAAATTGATTTTGACATCTTTTTTGCAGGACCGACTTTTAATGCGGGACGATATGGTTTTGCAGCGGGAACCATTTGCAAAGCGGTTCAAGAAAAATTCGGCGTACCGGTAATCACTTCGATGAATGAAGAAAATCCGGGCGTGCAAATGTTCAGAAATGACATTATCATTTTCAAAGGCGGAAAATCTGCTGCTGCTATGAAAAATGATGCGGGAGCGATGGCAAAATACGGAAATAAAATATTGAATAACGAGAGATTACTTTCGGCAGCGGAAGAAGGATACTACGGTCGCGGAATCAGAAATCAGGTTTGGCCTGAAGGAATGAAATCGGCAGCGGAGCGTGGTGTTGAAATGTTAATCAAAAAGTTGAAAGGCGAAGAATACCAAACCGAGCTTCCGATTCCGGAAAAAGATATGGTGCCGGTAGCGCCTGCTATCAAGGACATCAAAGGAGCGCGAATTGCGATTATGAATACAGGCGGAATTGTTCCGGTGGATAATCCGGATAAGATTCAATCCGCATCCGCTACTCGTTGGGGGAAATATGATATCTCCAATATGCCGACGCTCAAAGGTGGCGAGTTCAAAACCATTCATGCGGGATTTGACCCGGCTGCTGCAAATGCGGATCCGAATGTCATCATGCCGGTTGACTCCATGAAGCGTTTGTTGGAGCAAGGAGTTTACGGCTCATTGCATCCTTATTTCTACACAACGGTAGGAACCGGAACAACACAGGCGGAAGCATCCAGAATGGCGAAAGAAATTTTGGTATTGTTACAGGAAGATAAAGTGGACGGCGTATTGATGGTTTCGACCTGAGGTACCTGTACTCGTTGCGGGGCAACGATGGTTAAAGAAATCGAAAGAGCAGGTATTCCGGTAGTTCACATGTGTAACATCGTACCGGTTTCGCTATCGGTTGGAGCAAATAGAATTGTACCTACAATTTCTATCCCATATCCGCTTGGAGACCCGAATACACCGGTTGAAGAGCAAGTGCTATTAAGAGATACAAGAACGAAACTTGCGATTGAAGCTCTTGCTACGGATGTAAAGGATCAAACGGTATTTAAACCTTAGTGATTTGTAATGGAGAGCAACTTGTTGCTCTCCATATAAAAAATGGGTTGTGAAAACAATTTCTAAGAGCGACATACAACAAAAATACATTACATCTTTTCACATCCCGAATGGTAGAAAATTTATTTGAAATAAAACTGAAAGGAAAGCTTATGGAGGCGAAAAAAATAAATAAAACCTTTGTCATCGCACTCTTTATTTCGCTGGCTGTTGTTGGGTGGGGGTTGCTTGCTCCTGAATCTTTCAAAGCATTAGGAGATAAATTATTCAAGTTGTTTGTTACCAACTTCGGCTGGTTCTATTCTCTTGCAATGACATCCTTTGTAATATTTGTTATATGGATCGGATTCTTCAGTAAATACAAAAATATGCGATTGGGACCGGATGATTCCAGACCGGAATATAGCAATATCTCTTGGTTTGCGATGCTCTTTTCTGCGGGAATGGGCATCGGTTTGGTGTTTTGGGGAGTGGCAGAGCCGCTGAACTTTTTTGTGGCACCTCTGGGAGCAACACCGGGCTCACCGGAAGCTGCTCAATTTGCAATGAACAAATCATTCCTGCATTGGGGACTTCATCCTTGGGCGAATTATTCCGTTCTTGCTTTGGCACTTGCATATATGCAGTTTAGAAAAAATAAACCGGGTCTTATCAGCTCCGTCTTTATTCCGGTGCTTGGGGAGAAGCGAGTAAAAGGACCTATCGGAATAACCATCGATGTGCTTGCTATTTTCGCAACACTTGCAGGGGTAGCGACTTCTTTGGGATTGGGTGCATATCAGATCAACTCGGGACTTAATTTCATTTTTGGGATTCCTGAGAATAAACTCAGCCTTATTATCATTGTAGTGATTGTAACGGTTTTGTTTATGACTTCGGCAGTTACCGGCTTGGATAAGGGAATCAAATTTCTATCCAATCTAAATGTGGGGATCTCCGGTGTGGTTATCTTATCCGTATTTATCGTGGGGCCTAGTTTATTGATACTCAATGTAATCGTTGAATCTATCGGAGAATATTTCCAAAACTTTGCGCAAAACACATTGGCAATTGGAGCGTTTAAGGATGCCGGATGGTATGGTGGTTGGACCGTATTCTACTGGGCATGGTGGATTGCCTGGGCACCATTCTCCGCAATCTTTATTGCGCGTATCTCCAAGGGAAGAACGATTAAAGAATTTGTAACAGGCGTTCTGCTTGTTCCGGCGCTGGCATCTTTCTTGTGGTTTGGTGTATTTGGAACTTTAGGAATAAACCAAGGTCTCGATGTTGCACAAGAGGCAATTAAATCAACATCTACGGCATTGTTCGTAGTGCTGCAGCATTATCCGTTCGGCTCGGCTATTTCGTTAATTGTGGTACTTTTACTGTGTACATTCTTTGTTACTTCAGCAGACTCGGCAACCTTTGTGTTGGGAATGCTGAGTGAAGAAGGAAGTTTGAATCCGAGTACCCTCAAAAAAGTAGTTTGGGGAGTGCTTTTGGCATTGCTTGCTTTAGCATTGATGTTAACCGGGGATGGGCAATCCGGATTAAAAATGCTGCAGACTATATCCATTGTTGCAGCCTTCCCATTCTCCATTATTATGGTTTGGGGCATGTACTCCTTGGCAGTCGGTCTTAAACATGAGAAATTTGATGATAAAAAATAAGATGAAAGATAGAGTTGCGGAAGAACTTTAATCCGTTAATTTGCTGCTTTGCAAATATAATCGAGGGGTCGTTGCAGAATGAGATTTTTTCGTTCTGAAACAGCCCCTTTTTATATGTTCCGCTCAGAATCAAAACTGCTTGTTTGGATTAAAATAATTTGAGCGATGGAGGACTTTTTGGAGATTGCTGAGAACTATCAGTCATACTCTCAGAATCCTCTTTTTGTTGTGGGCTCATAGAATTTTACCGAAAGGATTTAACTGCATTTTGACTTTCAAAACCATGTAACCTAGTCAAAATCACTAAAATTTCATTTTTGAATTTGCTTATCTGATTTTATATAGAACGATGCATACAAAAAATCAGCATTCCCGGATGGAAATGCTGATTCTGAAATCTTATGAATCAATAAAGCATACTTATTGTTGAGCTTTTTTCAATGCTTCCTCTACGGCTTTTTGAATTCCTTTGCTGCTGAATGTTGCTCCGGAAGTCACATCGACATTGGCATCTTTTTTACCTTTATAGTTTTCGAGCATTTTCTTGAATCTCTTCGCGGTGTCTCTTGTTTCATCACGATCCACTCGAATGAAGTTGTCATCTGCATCTTTTACAACTTCCATACTTTCAATCGCACCATTTTTAACAGTAACTTTTACTTCAAATTTTTCGCTTGTATAGAAACCGTGGTGTGCACCATTGTATGTGCCGTCTTTTAACGGTTTTGTACTATCAAGATTCATTTTGAACTCTTTGTTGAAATTTGCGCTACGAGTCATTGCATCGGCAAGAGCAAGAAGAATCATTTCGCTTTCTTTCTCTTTTCCTTTTACCAATTCAACGCCGGCAAGTCCTTTTTCTTTAATTTGGTTTTGTAGTGTTTCGATATATTTTGTTTCTTCCGTATAATTTTTACGGTCGATTGCTTTACTGTCCACATTACGAACGCTGACGGAATCGATTTTTCCCTCTTTAACATCCAACATCAAGAAAGTACCTTTACGCTCCATATCTCTCTTACCGTCTTTAATTGGAGATTTCTCCATGTGCATAAAGTTGGAGAATCCCGGGAATCGATTATCAGACAGTCCCTGTGCTTGTTGCAATGCGTTTTCAACCGCATGCTTCACACCTTTGCTTGTAAATGTTGCACCGGTTACAACATCGACATTCGCGTCTTGTTTTCCGATGAAGCTTTTTGCAAAGTTTCCGCTTCCCATGTATTTTTCTTCATAAACATATTTGTCATCCGCGCGGTTTAGAATCTCAATATTTTCAATCGCGTTGTTTTTCACATTGACTTTTACAAGAATGGATTCGTTTGGATAAAAACCATTGTGTTTTCCAAGATAAGTTCCATCTTTCAAAGTTCCTTTGGTATAGCCGGACTGAGTTTCGTCGGCATATCCTTTGGAACGCTCAAGCGCATCTTTTACAAGAGCGACTACAATTCGTCCTTCTTCCTCATGACCTTTGAGCTCGCCGACTTGATCCACACCTTTTTCAACAATCATTTGCTCGTATTCTTTTAAGTATTGCGGGTATTCCTCTTTTTTCAATTGAGTTCCTTTCAAGTAACGAACGCGCATGCTCTCAACTTTTCCGTCTTTAATTGCAACGACGGTCATGCTGCCTTGGCGTTTATTCTCTTCCTTGTCAAGAATCTTAAAGTCTTCTGAAAATCCCGGGAAACGACCGTCGCTCAAGGCTTTTTTTGTTTCCATTTTCGGAGTTTCCTGTTTTTTGTCCTGCTTTTGTTCTTGCTTTGGAGTACTAGGATATCTTCGTGGGATCATCGGACCCAAAGCCGAAGCCGGAATGGATGAACTTAACATAAGAGTGGCTACTGCTAAACAAACTACACCTTTGTATCTTTTCATAATACTCTCCTATCAATCAAATAAGATTTTTACCATCTTAAGAATAACATTTTTATGGATAAAAATCAACATTATTGGAAAAATGAGAATAAAAATTTATTCTGTAGATTAAAACTATATTTTTAAAATGGAAATTTGTAATAAGGAGCATTTCTTTTGGTTTTGAAACGGTAGCATGAAACCCTTGATAAAATCGAGTAAATTTAAAAGAAAATCACGATTAAAGAAGAAATGGTTGATTCTCATTTGTAAATCGGTATAAGAAAGTAGAAATTGTTTATGATCCTATAAAAAAAGTTAGCCTCGCTTACTCCAATAAAATGAATGAGACAAGAAAAGAACTCGACAAACCTGCCGAGTTCTCAAATGTTTGATTTTATTTCAATTCAGTCGCAATGAGATCAAAAAACGAGATGTTTTGTGAGTTCGAAACAAAAATCATAATTGGTTTTTATTTGATGGCGCTCACGGCGACCTCGTAACTGATTACGCCGCGCAACCGATTGGTCTTGTCGATGACGGCGACATCCACATCCGATTCATCCAGTTTGGACCATACCTCATGCAAAAATGCATTTCGATTAATCGTCTCATGTTTATCTTCAATCAAATCATCAATGCTCTTGTTTTTGCTGTTTTCCAATCGTTGAAGCATTACATAGCCCAGCAAGCGCTTGGTATCATCCACAACGAAACAAAAGTCTCGGTTGTTGTTTTTCAGTTTGCTGATTACATCCCGCCGATTTTCTCCTAAATTCGCCAACACAATCGGTTTTCTCATCACCGATTTTGCTCTTAACACACGAGACTTGTCCACATCCTCAATAAATTGTCGAACATAGTCATTCGCTGGATTTTTGAAAAAGTCGGAAGGCGCTCCGATTTGAACCAACTCGCCGTCTTTGAGCAAAGCGATACGGTCGCCGACCTTGAATGCTTCATTCATGTCGTGAGTGATAAACACGATGGTCTTATCGACATAATCCTCGATATTCAACAATTCGGTTTGCATATCGCGGCGTATCAAAGGGTCCAATGCACTGAACGGCTCGTCCATGAGCAGTATTTCCGGGTCGTTCGCCAGCGCCCGAGCAATTCCGACGCGCTGTTTCATCCCGCCGCTCAACTGTCGCGGATAGTATTTTTCCCATCCTTTCAAACCGACGAGCTCAATCGCTTTTTCGGCTTTTTCTTTGATAAAGTCCTTCGCCTTGCCTTGAACCTCCAATCCGTATTCAACATTCTTTAAGACATTTCGATGGCTCAGCAAGCCAAAGTTTTGAAAAACCATAGCCACTTTTTTGCGCCGAAGCTCTTGCAGCGATTTTCTGTCATAATCGCAAATATTTTCTCCGTCAATCAAAATTTCTCCGGTCGTAGCTTCGTTCAAACGATTGATGCATCGAATCAGTGAAGATTTTCCACTTCCGGACAGGCCGACGATGACAAACATTTCGCCGTCATAAATATCCAAACTGACATGATTTACACCTACGGCACAACCGGTTTTTTCCCGCACTTCATGAATATCATTTCCTTGTCGGAGCAATTCAAGTGCCTGTTTTTTGTTTTTTTCGTCCCCAAATATCAGAACCAAATCTTTAATTTCAATTTTCTTTCGCAGGGAATCCGGGGTGCTGAATTGCTCTTTATATGTTATTTTTTTCTTAGACATACAATCACTCCTTTTCTTCCAACGCCTTAGCAAATCCTTGTAGAACTCTGTCCAGAATTATTGCCAAAAAGACGATGGCCATGCCGGCTTGAAATCCGTTACCGATTTTTAATCGGCGAATGGATATCAGCACTTCGTTTCCGATTCCTTCGGCACCAATCATCGAGGAGATGACAACCATTGACATTGCCATCATCGTTGTTTGATTAATTCCCGTCATAATAGAAGAGAGTGCTTGCGGTAATTCAATTTTTTGAAGCATCTGCATAGAAGTTGAGCCAAAGGCCAATCCCGCTTCCACAACCTCTTTGTTGATCGTATTGATACCCAAATAAGTCAGACGAATCAGCGGAGGTAATGCATAAATTGTCGTGGCAATGACCGCGGGTACTTTACCGAAGCCAAAAAACATGACCGCCGGTATCAGATAAACAAAGCTTGGCATAGTTTGCATTCCGTCCAGCAAAGGTTTCATGATTCTTTGGCATAGAGAGGATTTGGTCATCAATATACCAAGAGGCAATCCTAAAATAATCGAAACCATCACCGAGATTATCACGATGGTTATTGTATAGAGCATCATCTCCCAAAGTCCGAACAGTCCGATGGAAAACAGCATAGCGGATAGACCCAATGCCATTTTCAGATGATACAATTTGTAGCTGATTAAGAACAATATAATAATCATCAGCCACCAAGGAACGATACGAATGACATGATAAATCGCATCAAAAATTGCCAAGATGACTTTCTGGACATTTTTGAAGAAGTTTCCGAAGTTTATTACAAGCCAATCCACGATATCATCAATGAAATGACTTACTTCAAAGCGAAGGCTTTTTGGAAAGTTGATAAAAGAATTATCCGATTGGCTTTCGTTTTCGTTCAACTCGCTTTGAATTTTTTCAGCAACATCCGACGGCAACCATTTTTTAAGAAGCTCCGGATGTTCTTTTAAAAACCACTTGGCGGCGACATCCGCTTCGACTTCATTTTCTTGCATATAAGCAAGAGCCTCGCTGGTAAGGGCGGAAGAGGTTTTATATTTCGATAAAAAATCCGCGATTTCAGGAAATTCTTCGAGAAAGCTTGGCGTTGCGACCACCGTAACTTTCACTTGCGGGAAAGAGCCGATGCCTTTATTCCAATTCTCTTCGGAATATTTTTCATCCTGCAGCAAGGTCATATCGTACAAACCCATAATCCAAGTCGGCTCCCAATTATATCCCACCCAGGGTTCTTTTTTCTCATATGCGGAAGTAAGCGTAGCGGACAAGGTAGCGCTGGAATCAATCGGTTTGAAATTATAATATTTATCCAAACCGTAAACCTTCATTTTGTTATGCAAAAACTCGGTTGCTTTCCAACCTTGCGGGCCGCCGAAAATAATTCCTTTGGAAGAATCTTCCGGGTCGGGAAAAAGATGCACATATTTTGTCAAGTCTTTTACACTCTTTAAATCTTTTGCGGGAGCGTCATTGCCCTCGACAAGATAAGTAGGTATATAAAGTCCCTGGTGATTATCATCATAATTTACAGAGAGCTCTTTATAATAATTCTTTTTAATATCTTCCTCATAGGTCGGGATATTGTCCGACCACATTTCAACGGAAAGGTCGATATCCTTACTCTTAAAACTGGTAATTAAAACGGAAGTATCCGCTAATACAATTTCGGTCTCTTCTCCATAGCCATGCCGGATAATATAGCTTATCACTTGGTTGTGGAACGCATTGCTGTCCCAATCCCCTTCACCGATGACAATGCTTCTTTTTTCAGCATATGATTCAGTATAACAACCCCAAATTATATAGAGAGCGATGCTCAGAAACAACAGTACTCGCTTCATAATAATTCTCCTTGTTATGATTTCAAAGTTAAAATAAATTTACTTTACCAAATTGAGCGGATACAACAAACGGATGATATATAAAATGGTCAACGCTTGTTGACCCTCCTGTAAATGAATAAATTTATTACGCTTCAATAAAAATTGCTGTTGAAATGAAAAATTCCTTCTGATGAAATTGTATAAATTC
>JBGZSM010000066.1:0-47737 GCA_041853585.1 Filifactoraceae bacterium | reverse complement strand
CGATGGAGAGCCATGGATATTCGATCGTAAAATTGGAACACAAATCTTACTGCACGCAATCGGCAAAGCCGGAAAAGATAAGATTTGCTAAACCATTTGGAGCTTGTCAATAGAAAAACTCCACAACAACTTGACACGAACCGGATTGGGGGGTTGTTTGACACCGACCGGAATCAATACGGAAATTGAAAAAGGCAAACAGAAATTGACTATCAACGGGAAAGAGTATTTGCTTGAGCTTCCTTTGAGAGCGGATATTGCGCTTATAAAAGCGACCAAGGCGGACAAAGCGGGCAATCTCTATTTTAGAATGAACTCGATTGCACTTAGCAACAACATGGCGTTTGCCGCGGATTTTGTGATTGTGGAAGCGGAAGAACTGGTTGAAATCGGAGAATTGGGACCGGAAGAAATCGATGTGCCGGCGCCGATTGTCGATATGGTATATGTTCGAAGCGGTGAGAATACAAGACATACTTGTCCATTATGGCAACGATTGAAAGAACAGGAGCAGGGAGGTGGAAAATAATGGCTGAGCTATCAGGTCGTGAGTTGATTGCATCTCGTTGTGCAAAATTTTTCAAAGACGGAGACTTTGTGAACTTGGGAATCGGAATTCCTTTGATGTGCGTAAACTATCTACCGGAAGGCGTTGACCTTTGGCTTGAGGCGGAGATCGGAACCGTCGGAAGCGGTCATGCACCGGCGTGGGGAGAAGAGGACATTGATATTATAGATGCCGGAGGAATGCCTGCATCGGTTATTTCGGGAGGCAGTGTTTTTGAGCATCCGACGAGCTTCGGTTTTATCCGTGGCGGTCATATTGATGCGGCGATTTTGGGAACTCTTCAAGTGGATCAGGAAGGGAATATTGCAAACTGGACAATTCCGGGGAAAATAGTACCCGGAATGGGCGGAGCGATGGATTTGTGCGCGGGAGTGAAAAGAATAATCGTGGCAACCGAGCATTGCGAGAAAAACGGTAAGTCCAAGATATTAAAAAAATGTACTCTGCCATTGACCGGAAGTAAATGCGTGAGTGATATTGTAACGGAGAGATGCTACTTGGAAGTTACACCGGGAGGATTGGTTTTAAAGGAAATTGCGCCGGGATATACAGTGGAGGACATCAAGGCATGTACCGAAGCGGATTTGATTATACCGGATGACATCGCGGTTATGAAGTAGAGCAAGTTGATTACAGGCGGAGCAAGTGAGTTACTTGCTCCTTTTTAAGGAGCTGATAGGTGAAAGAACTTCGCTCTGCCACATTTCTGTTTTTGGAGAGGTTGATGAAACGGCAGTGATTTGTTGGGGATTACTTTTGATTAAGAAAGAATTGCGCTTGGGAGAGAAGTCATAAATTTTGATAAAAAACGGATGATTATAAAGTGTTTCATAAAGTTTCTTTTATCGTTTAGAGGGGATTAAAAAATGGTAGAAATAAGCAACGGTTATTTTAAGGGTATTATGTTTAAAAACCGAACAATCTTTTGATGGGACATGATGCTCAAGCAAAATTTTTTGCAAATCAGGTTTAATAACAGGAGGAGTTTATGGAGAATATGATTATGTCCGGCAATATGGCAATTGCCAGGGGCTTTTTTGAGGCGGGCGGAAAAGTTGCAGCCAGCTATCCCGGTTCGCCTACCGTAGAAATTTTGGATAATCTGAAAGCTTATCCGGAAATCTATTCGGAGTTTTCGACCAATGAGAAAGTAGCTTTGGAAGTGGCAATCGGCTCGTCGATGGGAGGAGTTCGCTCCATGGTATCGATGAAACATGTCGGTGTAAATATTGCGATGGACCCATTGATGACTTTTACACAAACTAAAGTCAGCGGCGGTTTTTTGTTGATTACCGGAGATGACCCGGGAATGGCGAGTTCTCAGAATGAGCAGGACAATCGTATTTTGGGAAAATTTGCGAATATGGGTGTTTTGGACCCTTCCAACTCGCAGGAGGCGAAGGATTTTACCAAGATAAGTTTGGAACTGAGTGAGCAATATCAAATGCCGATGATGCTTCGTATCACATCGAGATTGTGTCACTCGCGCTCGGTAGTTGAGCTTGGAGAGCGACGCGAAGTGGAGGTCAAACCTTTTGAACCGGATGCGGCAAAATATTGCATGTTGCCGCCGCATACTTTTCAGGCACAACATGATATGAAGAAACGAATCGCCGATTTATCTACATGGGCGGACGAATCGAATATCAATGTGTTGACGGATAATGGCGGAGACACTTTGGTTATCACTTCGGGCATTGTGTATGAGAACTTTTTAGAAGTGAATCATCGCCAAGATAAAAAGCTATCCGTTCTCAAGCTGGGATTGGTATATCCGCTCCCGATTGAAAAAATTCGAAATCTGACAAAAAAATACAGCAGAATCATCGTCATTGAAGAGATGATGCCTTTTATTGAAGATGAATTGACTCTTCACGGAATCGCTTGTGACGGTAAAAAATATTTTTCTTTCACCGGAGAGATCAATACCGAAACGGTCGAGAAAGGATTGATGGACGCAGGCGTTATTGAAAATCGTCATTTTGAAGACATCAAAGCGGATGATACGACAGCGAGAGGTCCTTTGTTCTGTGCGGGTTGTCCGCATCGACCGGTCTTTGACATTTTGAAAAAGAGCAAGGCGATGGTGGTTGGAGACATCGGTTGCTATACGATGGGATTGCTTTATCCTTTCGATGTTATAAAAACAAATATCAGTATGGGTGCATCGCTCGGTATGATAAAGGGAATGCGAATCGCGATGGATCAAGCCGGAGACAATAGACCTTTGGTCAGCGTCATCGGAGACGGAACATTCTTCCACAGCGGATTGGCGGGATTCGCAAATCTGCGCTATCAGATGAAAGGCGATGAAAATATCACCGTCATCGTGCTGGATAACGGCACGACGGCGATGACCGGAGGACAGCCGACAGCGGCATCCAATCAGAGAGACGGAGCGGGGCAGGACATCAGCATCGATGACACGCTCAAGGTGATGGGATTTACCGATGTAATTCGTATCGACCAATTTGAATATGACAATGCGAAGGAAGAGATCAACAATGCCATCAAGAGACCGGGCATTTCGATCGTCATCACTTCTCGTCCTTGTGCACTCAAATTTAAGATTAAAGAACCGCATTATTATGTTGACCCGGAAATTTGTATTGCTTGTAAGACTTGTATCAAGACAGCATGTCCGCCGCTTCGCATGAAGAAATACGACGGAATTGATAAGATGAAATCGTCGATTGACCCAAGTCAATGCGTTGGTTGCTCAATCTGTGCTCAGGTTTGTCCGGTCGGCGCAATCAAGAGCAGCGTCGATGGCAAAGCGCCGGCGAAGAAAGCAAAGAAGGGAGTATAATAATGAAGGAAAAAAATATTATTATAGCGGGTGTCGGCGGTCAAGGTTTGGTGCTTACGACACAAATTATGGCGGAAGCCGCTTTTTTGGCAGGCTTTGATGTGAAAACCAACGATGTCATCGGTCTTTCGCAGCGAGGTGGAAAAATTTGGGGCTCCGTACGAATGGGAGAAAAGATTTTTTCGCCGAATATCGCGCCGGGCGAGGGCGATATTCTCATCGCTTTTGAAATGCTTGAAGGCAGAAGATGGCGTCAGATGATGAAGGAAGACTCCGTTGCGATTGTCAATGAGTATGAAATCGCTCCGGCGCTTGTTCAACAAGGACAGGTGGAGTATGCTGATGACATCTACGACGAGCTTCAAAAAAAGAGCAAACTCATTTCGATTAAAGCAACGGAAAAGGCGAAAGAGCTCGGCAATACGGCAGTAACCAATATCATTATGCTCGGAACTGCTGCTAAATTTATGGATATTCCGAAAGAAATTTGGTATCAATCCATTGAAAAAAATGTGCCACCAAAATTCAAGGCGATGAATATCGAAGCATTCGATTTCGGATTCAGTATTGCATAATACGAGAAGATAAAAGAAGCGATTGCGTTTGGAAAATTCTTTTGACAAAATTCAATTCAACTTTCCAAACTCGATTCAATTTCCAAATTGCTACAATGAATTTGATTTTGAATGGAGCATTGGATTGCTCAGTCGAGCAATCGGTTCTTCGCAAAGAAAAAATTTGAATACAAAACACCGGACAGCATTTCAAAATTCGATTTCCGATTCTGAAATCCATCCGGTGTTTTTTACGACTATTTGTTATTCTGATTTGTGTTTTCCGTATTGTTTTCAGTAGATACGGTTTCGCTGCTTGGTACTTCATCGGAGAACAGTCGATTCAGCAAAATCTGCTTCTGTTCCTCATCGACAAACCAATAGGATGGTCCATTGCCGTTGAGACGATGACCTTCGCCCGGAATAATTGCTTTTTCCATCGTGCTCGGGTCGACTTTGATAAAAATATTCGAAAGGGCGAGCAATTGTTTTTTGCTCATATCGGTTTCAATATTTTTATTCATAATCTCTACGAATCGAGGCATCTGTATAATCATTCCCGGAGAAAGAATCTTTTGGGAAAGTCTTTTGATAAAATCCTGCTGCACTCCAATTCTTGCAATGTCGGCATTGGCATAGCCGCGATAACGCAGATATTTTACCGCCTGTTGACCGTTGATGGTTTGAGTTCCTTTCTTGAAATGAATCTTTTCCAAATCGTTGTGCATATCATTCGGGATATCGACTTCTACACCGCCGACCGCGTCAACAATTTCCGTTACCGCATTGTAATCCACTTTGACATAGTGATGAATCGGCTGTCCTAAAAACTCGGAGATGGTCTTGATGCTTAAATCTACACCGCCATAGGCATGCGCGTGATTTATTTTATCGAGCTCTCCGTTGACAGGCACTCTTGAATCTCGCGGTATCGAGAGTAAAAAAGCAGTTTCCGTTTTCGGATTATAGCTGAACAGCATAATTGTATCGGTGCGGATACTTGCCTCCGACTTGATATCTTTTGTATTCAAATAGTCTACACCCAGCACCAAAATATTCACACGCTCTTTGCTGTTGGGGTCTAAATCTTCCAGATTTTCAATTTCGTTTTCCGCATTCTCCTCCATCTTTTTTTGATGGTCATGTTCCAGATAAAAATTTAAACCGAAACCGATGGCCACTGCAAAAACAAGAAATAATGCAAAAAAGAATTTAATTCCTTTTTTTACGCTTTTTTTCATAAATTACCTCCGACTGTCGCCGCTTTCAATTTTGTATTATGACCTATCCATCATACCATAAATTGCTATAAAATGAATAGTTCTTAAGATTTTTTTATAAGATTGTCATCAAATTTTAATAAAAATTTTTTGAATCGGCAATCCAAAGAGAACATAGGGATTTCAATGGGAAATACGGTTTTTAGTCGGGGAAAAGAAAGATGATGAACGAATGAAAAAAATAATTTGCGGAATCTCTTCCTATTATATAGTAGATTGTAAAGCAAAGATATCCAAAATAACCTCGAAAAATCCTTCGAATAAAAGTGGGCAAAAAATAACAAAACAAATCGCTGAAAATGGCCCGAAAGTAGTATATACAAATATAAAATTTGTGGTACAATAAATATGAAATACTTATAGAAGAAATACTCCGGTGATGAATTTTGAATTATGATAAAAAAGCAAATTGTTTTCCGTAGAAAAAATAAAACAGCAAACACATCTTATGTTTCTTCGTTCTCAAAAAAGAAGATCCCCTTTCTAAAGGGGATTTTCTTTGTATAGCTTGCTCTGAACGGAAAACAAAGTCTTTTTATTTTCAAATTTGATTGAGGACTGAGAAAGTGAAGGATTGAAACTGCATAATGCTTTCTATTTATGGAAAATAATTCTAAAAGATAATTCAACAGCCGGGAAAATGGGTATATAATTGCCAGTATAAAATATTTTTCGAGGGATTTATCAATTATAAATGAAGGAAAAAGATGATATTTATCGTATACAAGTGATAATTATCGACTTTATTTGAAAAAGTTTTAAAAAAAATGTAGGTTTTGATTGATAAATCATTCTTGCAATGTTATACTAGAAAAAAATACCACAGATTTATAATGGTTTTATAACAAGAAAAATACTTAAATTTGTGTTCGAAATAAAATATATGATGGAAGCGATTAGGGATGAGCTTTCTTATTTTGTGAACGAGCAGCGACATCTTTGTTTTGAAAGTTATTTCGGGGGACAGTGGTTCATCTTCTACATACAATGAAATTATATCTTGTATGGTTGTTTTAATCGTAATGATATTGGATTGAAATTATGTCCGGCTTTGGTATGAACAAGAAATTGTAAAGCAGGATGTACAGACTTCAATATTATTGCAAGATGATTGACGAAAGTCAGTTTAGCCGAATTATATCATGGAGGAGGAGACGGTATGAGTAGTTTCTGTGACATTGGTTCTGATTTCAAAGGCAAGTATAAGAGGAGAGCAATCAACTCCTTTGTGAATGCGACTGAAAAAATTATGCTTGAAGAAGGAATAAACAAAGTGACTATCCGAAAAGTATCGGATCTTGCGGGTTACAGCTCAGCAACGATTTATAGTTACTTTGAGAATATCGACCATTTGATTTTGTTTTCATCAATGAAATTCCTTGACGAGTATATTGACGCTATTCCGGAGTATATTAAAGACGAAAAGAAACCAATCAATATTTTCAAAAAAGTTTGGGAGTGTTTCGCTCATTTTGCGTTTAAGCGAGCGGATATATTCCACGCGATGTTTTTCTCGAAACTGGATAAAAAATCCGAGAATTACATGACGGACTATTACTGCATTTATCCAATCAAGGATAAGGACTATCCGGAAATTATCCAAAAAATGCTTCGCGGAACAACCATTTATGAGCGCAATCAAATTTTGATAGACGATTGTGTCAAAGATGGCTATGTGACCAAAGCGAATAGTGATGAAATAAGTGAAATGGCAGTATTTATTTTTGAGAGCATCTTGCATAGAGTGTGCATGAATGAGCTTTCTCCGGCTGAAGCTGAAGAAAAAATGAAAAAATATCTCAATAGAATTCTTGCGATTGAAGGTTTGAATAAGAAATCGAAATAACGGATTTGGAGAGACATTATGGGAGTGAGTAAAGAATTATCTTTGGTTGCTCTCTTTTTTTGAGAAGAATCAAAAAAGAAATCTTGATAAAAAAACACATCATTGTTCGGGTGAAACTTTTTTGTGGTCGGGATCAAAGGTTTTAAATTGTAAAAAATTACAATTTGTAAATTTTATGTTCGTTCTTTACAAAAAATGGAGTATTTTTTTATATTTCGGGGTATAATAGAAGTCTAATTGTATTTATTACAGGCAAGGATAAGCGAACGGTATGCAAATTAAAACAAATAATGTAGATAGAACAATGGAAATCGGGAAGTTGTTGGGAAGTTTTCTGCAAAATGGAGATTGCATCTGTTTGGATGGCGATCTCGGAGCGGGGAAGACTCACCTGACCAAAGGAATTGCATTGGGATTGGGAATTTTGGAAGATATCACCAGTCCTACTTTTACGATTGTGCAGGAATATGATGCGGCGATAAAGCTGTTTCATTTTGATGTGTATCGTCTATCGGACGAGCAGGAGCTTTATGAGATCGGTTTTTCAGATTATCTGAAAGGAAACGGGGCGCTGGTGATTGAGTGGGCGAGCAATGTAAAAAATTTGCTGCCGCCGGACAGATTGGATATTCATCTTTCATATACGGATAAGGCGGATGAGCGGCTTTTGGACATCAAGGCAAATGGAAGACAATCTGAAATCCTATTGGAGAAATTGGAGAAGCATATATGAAGATATTGGCGATAGACACTTCGTCATCGGTACTGTCACTCGCCGTTTCGTCCGATGGCATTATCCTGGGCGAGCTGATGCAAAACAAAGCCTTGACCCACAGTGAGCGATTGATGCCGCATATCGAGTATCTGTTTTCGGCGCTGGATGAAAAGGTTCAGCAGATGGATTGTTTTGCGGTCACAATCGGTCCCGGCTCGTTTACAGGAATCCGTATCGGTGTTGCTACGGCGAATGCTTTTGCAATGGCAAGCGGGAAAAAGGTCGTCGGTATTTCCACTTTGGAGGCATTGGCGCATAATTTTCGACATTCCGACGCTTTTATCATTTCAACGATGTATGCCCAACGGGAAGATTATTATCGAGGGCTGTATCAATTTCGTGATGGCGAACTGATTGTTCTCAAGTCGGAGGATGCCGTCTCAAAGGAAGATATTTTTAATGAAGCGAAGGATTTTTCAAAGCGAGGAAAAGTTATCATTGTGGGTGAACTTGCCTCCGCACTGGCGATGGACGATGAATTTGTGGATAAAAATATGAATTGTAAACCAAAAAAGTCTATTATCCAATTAGGGGTGGATGCCGATAATTATGTAAGAGGCGCTATACTATGCGAAATTGCAGGCAAACACTTCGATAGAGCGAGTGATTTTGTGTCACCGATCTATATTCGAAAGCCACAGGCGGAGGTGCAATATGAAGAAAAGCAGCGAGCCTTAGAGGTGAAGAATGGGGAATGAGTTTGTAATTAAAAAGATGCAAAAGGAGCATGTGGAGCAAGTTTATCAAATTGAAGAACTTTCTTTTTTTACTCCATGGAGCAAGAAATCGATTCAATCGGAAATAGACAATCCGATTGGACGATACATTGTCATCATGGATGGAGAAAGAGTGATTGCATACGGCGGTTTTTGGGTGGTAGCCCCTGAGGCGAATATCAACAATGTCGCCGTCACCCCGAATTATCGCGGGCGCGGCATTTCAAAAATTTTGATGAACGAGTTGATTGCAATGGCAAAATTGGAAGGGGCGAAGGAGCTTTATTTGGAAGTTCGCTCCAGCAACAGGGTAGCACAGAATTTGTATCGCTCTCTCGATTTCAAGATGATCGGTTTGAGAAGCGGATACTATGTAGACACGGAAGAAGATGCTATTGTAATGCTCAAAAATTTAGACGAGTAGTAGGAGCCTATGGAAAAAATAGATATTCTCGCCATCGAGACCAGTTGCGATGAAACTGCGGCTTCGGTTATTCGAAACGGTAGAGAAATATTGTCGAATGTTGTTTCGACACAGATTGAAATACACAAAAAATTTGGCGGAGTAGTGCCTGAAGTGGCATCGAGGAATCATGTTGTGGATATCAATTTCGTTGTTCAGCAAGCTGTTCGCGAAGCGGGGATGAATCTACAGGATTTGGATGCGATTGCGGTTACCTACGGTCCGGGACTTGTTGGGGCTTTGTTGGTCGGTCTTTCCACGGCGAAAGCTTTGGCATATGCATTGGACATTCCGCTTATCGGAGTCAACCATATCGAAGGGCATATCGCAGCCAATTATTTAGCTTTTCGGAATCTGAAACCGCCGTTCATCGCGCTGGTTGTTTCAGGGGGACATACTCATATTGTAGAAGTTGTAGATTACAACCGATATAATATTCTCGGGCGAACAAAGGATGATGCCGCCGGAGAAGCTTATGATAAAATAGCACGCGCCATGGGGTTGGGTTATCCCGGCGGACCGTTGATTGATAAGTTGGCGGAAAAAGGACAGGCGAATATTGCTTTTCCGCGAGCGATGTTGGGGGACGGATACGATTTCAGTTTTTCGGGGTTGAAATCGGCGGTTCTCAACTATCTTAACGGGAAAAAAATGAAGAATGAGGATTATGACAAAAGTGAAGTCGCAGCATCCTTTCAACAGGCGGTAGTTGATATATTGGTACAAAAATCAATTCAAGCCACTCTGGAGAAAGGATATAACCATTTGGTGTTATGCGGTGGGGTATCCGCAAACTCGGCGCTTCGGAAAACCGCTGAGCAGATTGCCAAGGAGCAAGGCATCGAATTATACTATCCGCCATTATCGCTTTGTACGGATAATGCGGCGATGATAGGAGCGAGCGGATATTATCGACTGATAAATGGTCAAGTCTCAAAGCTGAATTTGAATGCGAGGCCGAATTTGAAAATAGGGGAATGATTGGTAGAGGAGGAGAAACATGGATGTTTATATGGCAAGGCAGCCAATTTATGATGCGGTAAAAAAACTTTCCGCTTACGAGCTTTTGTATCGGGCGGATGAAAATAATCGATTTGCAAGCGATGTGAGCGGGGATGAGGCGACATCGATTTTGGTGTCTGATGCAATCACTGTTTTTGGAATCAATAATATCACCAATGGGAATTTGGCCTATATCAATTTTACCAAACAGTTGATAATGGATGATTTTGCTTTGCTGCTCAGTCCGGAGGAAGTGGTAATTGAAATTTTAGAGGATACCATTATCGATGACGAGATTATTCAAAAGCTTGCCGAATTGAAAAAAAGAAATTATAAAATCGCATTGGATGACTATACCGGCGACGAAAGATATGACAGCATTATGGAATTTGTAGACATTATCAAGGTGGACTTTCGGGCGGTTGACCGTGTAAAGATGGCTGAGATTGCAAATGTTTACAAAAAACAAGGCAAGGTATTGCTTGCCGAAAAAATAGAAACGGAAGAAGATTTTGTGCTTGCGATTCAAAGCGGCTATGAACTTTTTCAGGGATATTATTTCTCCAAACCGAAAATGTTGAAAGGTCGCTCCGTGAAATTGGATGCGAGCGGCTATGCGACCATCATCGTTGAACTTGGGAAATTGGATCCGGACTTCAAGAGTCTTTCGGAGGCAATCAAGGTCAATCCGAATTTGACCTACAAATTGCTCCAATATGTAAATACGTTGAAATTTGCACAAAAGATGACGGTTTCATCGATTCAAATGGCATTGGTTACGATGGGATTAAATGAAGTTCGTCGATGGATTTTGTTGATTATGGCAAGGGAATTCAGTTATAATAAACAGGATGAATTGGTCAAGACTTCATTTATCCGAGGAGTATTTGCTGAGAAACTTGCACAGAAAACGCAGGACTTAAGCCATCGCTCGCATGAAGCATTCCTTCTTGGTGTATTTTCGATGATGGAGGCGATTTCCGGAATCAGCACGGAGGATTTGATGCGCGAAATGCCGCTCAATGAGGATGTGAAAGGGGCGTTGTATGGAGAGGATAATGACTTTAGACGATTGTTGAACTTTGTAGAGAATTACGAAAATGCAAATTGGGATGAAATAGTGAAAGACCTTGAACACTATAATGTAGATAGGGAGTCTGTACTGAGAATATATCTGGAATGTGTGGTATATGCGGATATGTTGTTCAGTAATAATCCAACCATATCTTAATTGCTGGAGGTAGGCATGGATGTATTTATAGCAAGGCAGCCCATTTTCGATATGTCGAAAAACCTGATAGCATACGAGCTTTTATATCGCGAAAACGCGGATAGTACCAAGTTTTGTAATATTGACGGGAGTGTTGCAACTTCTATTCTGGTGTCGGATGCAATTACGGTTTTCGGGCTTGAGAATTTAACAAATGGAAAGCCGGCTTTTATAAACTTTACAAAAAAATTAATAATGAACGATTTTGCCTACTTATGTAGTCCTGAGGAAATTGTAATTGAGATTGTGGAAGACACTTTTGTTGATGAAGTTTTGTTGGAAAAACTGCGGGAGTTGAAAGAGGCCGGATATCGAATTGCCATCGATGACTATGTAGGGGATGAGTCGTTTGACAAGATATTTGAGTATGCGGATATTATCAAGGTGGATTTTTTAGGGATGCCGCTTGAAAAAAGAGCTTATATTTCTGAAAAAATCAGTCGTATGGGAAAAATTTTGCTTGCGGAAAAAGTTGAGACAGGGGAAGACTATTTACATGCGGTGGAAAACGGCTACACTTTATTCCAAGGCTATTATTTTTCCAAACCGAGCACGGTTCGCAAAAAATCACTCAATATCAATCCGGGCAGCTATGTTCAGATGATTCGTGAGTTGAGTAAAAATGAGCCGGACTTTAATAAATTGACGGATTCCGTCAAAAGAAATGTGGGGCTTACTTACAAATTGCTTCAACATATCAACACGCTGAAATACTTTAGATATTTCCGAGTCAAATCGATACGAATGGCATTGGTTACCTTGGGCTTGGACGAAGTGCGTCGCTGGGTTCTTCTGATGATGGCTCGAGACTTGGGCCAGCGCAACAATGATGAGCTGATAAAGGTGGCGTTCATTCGCGGTATTTTTGCGGAAAAAATAACTTTGAAAACCAGACACAAGCATCGCAGCAACGAGGCATTCATTATGGGGATGTTCTCCATGATGGACCTAATTGCGGAAGCGGATATCAGCGAAACGCTCAAAGATATGCCGCTCGAGCGGGATGTGGTCGATGCCATCTTAGGCGATGAAAGTGATTTTGCATACATTTTGGAATTGGTAAGAGCTTATGAATCGGGCGATTGGGAAAATGTTACGATTTTGCAGGACCAGATTCATATGACGAGCGACGAAATGGCGCAATGCTATTTTGACTGTCTGCTCTATACCGATACTTTGTTTGACACATTACCGGAGTATTAATTTTTATAATCGGAATTTATTAATGAAAAGAATTTGTTATCACCACTTGACAGAAAAAAGAATCTATCCTAACATTAAGATAAATCTTTTCGGGAGGAAAAATATGCAAGAGGGTAATATTTATATAGGAGTTGCATTGGCAATCGCAGTGGTACTTGTCATCGTAGGCTTCGGCTTGATGAAAATGTCAAAGGAGCAACCTAAAATTTCAAAATCGGAGCAAAAGCGAAAAAGAAGAAATAAAAGATAATTAGAGCAGGCAACTGCTCTTTTTTTATGCACAATTCCTATTGATTTAGTATGAATTCTGTGTTATATTTGAATCACCCACCGGGGTGGGGTGTTGGAAGGAGAGTGTAAATGAACGAAGAAAAGCAAAAAGCTTTAAGAATGCTCAGAACCGCTCGCGGACAAATTGAAGGCATTATAAAAATGATTGAGGATGAAAGATATTGCATCGATATCTCCAATCAGATTCTGGCAACTTCGGCATTGCTTAAAAAATCCAATCTGCTGATTTTGAAGCAACATATGAATCATTGTCTGCTTACGGCAATCCACCAAGATAGAGGGCAGGACAAGATGGATGAAATCATTGCGATTTTATCCAAAATTATGGACAAATAATCCTTGAGGAATTGTAAATTTTAGGAGGCAATATGAAATTTTTGGAAGTGATTCAAAATAGAAGGTCGATTTATGCGATTGGGAAAAATATTCCGGTCAGTCGGGAAGAAATTGAGCAAACGATTCAGATGAGTATCCGTCACACGCCGTCGGCTTTTAATATTCAAAGTACCAAGGCGGTTGTTCTTTTCGGCAAAGAGCATGATGCTTTTTGGGATATGCTTATGGAGGAACTGCGTCCAGTCGTTCCGGCGGAAAATTTCGATTCGACCGAGAAAAAAATCCTATCTTTTAAGGCGGCCTATGGTACGGTGCTCTATTTTGACGATACGGATTTGACGACTTCGCTCGAAGAGAGATTCCCGCTCTATGCTAAAAATTTCAAACCTTGGGCGGAGCAGGCGAACGGAATCGCACAATTTGCCGTTTGGGCAGCGCTCAGCGAAATAGGTGTAGGCGCAAGTTTGCAGCATTATTCCGAGTTGATTGAAGCAAGAGCAAAGGAGAAATGGGAATTGCCGACTTCTTGGCGAATGATTGCGCAAATGCCTTTTGGAAGCATTGAGGCGAAGGCGGATGTGAAGGAGTTTGATGATATCAACCAAAGAGTAAAGATTTTCGGATAATGGAGAAGCTATGAAAGAGACATTCAGCATACAGGGAATGACCTGCGCAGCCTGTGCCGCTCGAATTGAAAAAGTGGTGGGCAAGCTGGAAGGGGTTCAATCCGTTACGGTAAATTTGGCATCTGAAAAGATGGTCGTTGAAGCGGAAAATATTGATGAAAAGATAATTGTCGAGCGAATCGAAAAAATTGGTTTCGGTGCAAAGCCTTTGCCGAAAGGAAGTGTGGAGAAGCTCAAGGTACTTGGAATGACCTGTGCGGCTTGCTCGGCTCGTGTAGAGAAAATGGTCGGCAGAATGGAAGGCATCAATTCCGTCAATGTCAATCTGACCACCGAAAGAATGACGGTGGATTTTGACCATAATATTACCAATTTGGATGCTATTAAAAAAACGGTGGAAAAAGCAGGCTATCGATGGGAGACCATCAAAAAAGAAATGGTGGACGAAGACAAATTGCGCAAGGAGAAGGAGATTAAAACCTTGCATCTGAAATTGATAATCTCCATGATTTTTGCCATTCCGCTCTTATATATTGCGATGGGACCGATGATTCCATATTTTCCTTTGCCGCTGCCGAAATTTTTGAGCTTGACAACGCAGCCGCTCAACTATGCGATTGCGCAGATTGTACTGCTCATTCCGATTTTGATTGCGGGGAACAAATTTTACAAGGTCGGATTTAAGGCGATTCGTCTGCTTGCGCCGAATATGGACAGTTTGATTGCGCTGGGGACTTCCTCCGCGATCGTTTACAGTCTGTATTCCACCTATAAAATTGCGATGGGCGATCATCATTATGTGCACAATCTGTATTTTGAAACGGCGGGCGTAATTATCGCGCTGATAATGCTCGGGAAATATTTGGAATCGGTTTCCAAGGGTAAGACGAGCGATGCCATCAAAAAATTGATGGGCCTTGCACCGAAAACCGCATTTGTCGAGCGCAATCAGGTGGAGATGGAGATCCCGATTGACGATGTTGCGATTGGCGATATCGTTATTGTAAAGCCGGGCAGTAAAATTCCGGTGGACGGTGTCGTCATCGACGGTTCAACTTCTATTGACGAATCGATGCTGACGGGAGAGAGCATGCCGGTGAGTAAAAAAGCGGGGGACAAAGTGTTTACGGCGACCATCAATAAAAACGGAAGCATACGATTCGAGGCGACGAAAATCGGTGCGGAAACTGCGTTGGCACAAATTATCAAGCTGGTTGAGGATGCACAGGGTTCCAAGGCGCCTATTGCCAAGATGGCAGATGTCGTCTCGGGATATTTTGTTCCAATCGTCGTTGGCATTGCGACTTTAGCATTTTTGTTTTGGACTCTGCGTGGGGAATCGCTCGCTTTCTCGCTCAAAGTCTTTATCTCCGTACTCGTTATCGCCTGTCCTTGTGCGCTCGGATTGGCGACACCGACCGCCATCATGGTCGGAACGGGTAAGGGAGCCGAGAACGGAATTTTGATAAAAGGTGGCGAGGCACTTGAAACAGCGCACAAGATTCAGACCATCATCTTTGACAAAACCGGTACGATTACCGAAGGCAGACCGCAGGTGACAGATATTGTAACGCTTGGTCTCGATAAAGAAAAACTGTTGCAGTTGACGGCGTCGGCGGAAAAAGCATCAGAGCATCCGCTCGGCGAAGCGATTGTAAAAAGCGCGGAAGAAAAAGGGCTTACGCTGCTTGCAACCGAAAATTTTGAGGCGATTACGGGTCGGGGGATTCGTGTGCAAATCGAAGGAAGCGAAATCCTCGCGGGGAATCTGAAGCTGATGAATGAGTATGGAATCGATGTGGGGGCGCTTGCGATCGAATCCGACCAATTGGCGATGGAAGGTAAGACGCCGATGTATGTCGCGATGGACAAAAAGCTGGCCGGCATCATTGCCGTTGCCGATGTCGTTAAAGAAAGCTCGGAAAAAGCCATCCGCAAGCTTACTTCGATGGGCATTGAGGTGGCGATGATTACCGGAGATAATAAGAAAACGGCGGAGGCGATTGCCAAACAGGTCGGAATCACTCGTGTACTGTCGGAGGTGTTGCCTCAGGATAAGGCGAATGAGGTTAAAAAAATTCAAGCCGAAGGGAAAAAAGTGGCGATGGTCGGCGACGGAATCAACGATGCGCCGGCGCTTGCTCAAGCGGATATCGGGATTGCCATCGGTTCCGGAACGGATGTGGCGATGGAATCCGCGGACATCGTGCTGATGCATTCCGATTTGATGGATGTGCCGACAGCGGTGCAACTTTCAAAAGCGACCATACGAAATATTAAACAAAATCTCTTTTGGGCATTTGCCTACAACAGTGCAGGTATTCCGATTGCGGCGGGTGTTCTTCATCTGTTCGGCGGTGAATTGCTCAGTCCGATGTTTGCGGCGGCAGCGATGTCGATGAGCTCGGTGTCGGTCGTAAGCAATGCGCTTCGTTTGAAGAAATTTAAGCCATCATAGAGGGGAAAATGGACGGATTTATGTTAATCTTGGTGGGGTTGAGCGTCATCATCTTGGCGGCAATGGATTCGGATCTTCTTTATATAACCTATACTTCGTATTTAGGGCAAAAAGTTTTGGGTCGAACCACGGCGCGAATCCTCAATGCGATAATCGGCTTTTTATGCGTGGTATTCGGCCTGCAAAGGATGTTTTCGTAAGATGACAATGAGAAGTTTAAGAAATAATAAAAAGCACCAAGCGGAAAAACGCAAAATTTCCGTCATGTATCGAATTTAGAATCTCACAGTTGAAAAAAAGGACCTCCAAACGATATCGATAATCGAAGATACCGTTGGAGGTTTTTTGTTCGCCAAAAAGCCGCTTAGCTTTTTTGAATTGGATAAAGCACTTTCAAATTGAATTTCAAGTTTGGAATATCCAATGCATTTTTGAATTTACAAATCGAAGTTTGGAAAAATCGCCGCGAATCGTATCCTTTTCGGATTTTTTATTTCAATTCAACTATTAACCGACCCGTTCTTCTTCGCGGAATTGCATTTTGTAGAAGGAGGCATACAGTCCGTTTTTTTCCAATAACGCTTGATGCGAGCCTTCTTCCACGATGCCTTTTTCAGTCAGCACGATGATACGGTCCGCGTTTTTGATGGTTGACAGTCGATGAGCGATGACCAAGGTGGTTCGATCCTTCGACAATTCGTAGAGCGCATCCTGAACGAGTTTTTCGGATTCGTTGTCCAACGATGAAGTCGCTTCATCTAAAATTAAGATGCGCGGATTTTTTAAGAACACGCGCGCGATGGCCAAGCGCTGTTTTTGTCCGCCGGAAAGTTTGACTCCTCTCTCCCCGATGAAGGTGTTGAAGCCGAACTCGAGTTTTTCGATAAATTCCAGTGCGTTTGCACGCCGCGCCGCCTCGTAAATTTCTTCATCGGTAGCATCCAGTTTGGCATAGAGGATATTATCCTTTACGGTGCCTGCAAATAGAATGACATCCTGCTGCACGATGCCGATATTGTCCCGAAGCGAAGCCAATTTGATATTTTCGATATCGATATCATCGACCTTGATTGTTCCCGAACTGAGCGAATAAAAACGAGGAATGAGATTAAACAGCGTGGTCTTTCCCGCGCCGGACGGTCCGACGAGAGCGAGCTGCTCGCCCGGAGCAACCGACAGACTCAGATTCTCGATTACCTGTTTGTGCTCATCGTATGAAAAACGGATATTTTCAAATTCAATTTTGCCGCGAACATCCGACAGGCTGACCGCATTCGGTGCATCCTCGATATCGGGCTGAATATCCATTGTATGACAAAAACGCTCAAAGCCGGTCATTCCCTTTTGGAACAATTCAATCAGAATCGCAAATCGGCGAATCGGTGTCACTAAAATATTAACATAGAGCAAAAATCCGATCACATCTCCGTAGCGTGCCTTGTTGTTTAAGATGAGATAGCCGCCGTAAGCCAAGACGAGGAGAGAAATGAGATTTGCCAAAAACTCAACACCGGTAAAATATTCCGCCATCGTCTTGTAAGCTTCTTCCTTGGTTTCCTTGAAGAACTGATTGCCGCGGGAGAATTTTTCGATTTCAAAATCTTCATTGGCAAAAGCTTTGACTGCTCGAATGCCCGTGATGGAATCGTCAATTTGTGAATTGACATCGGCAATTTTCTCACGCATCTTGCGGAAGGTTCGCTTCATACGCATATTTTTGGCCACCGTGAAAGCGATGAGAAAAGGCACAAGCAAAAAAGTGACGAATGCCAGCTGAAAATTGATATAAAACATGACGATAAAGGAACCGATAATCGTCGTAATTCCGATAAAAATATCTTCCGGTGCATGATGGGCAAACTCGGAGATATCGTTGAGGTCGTTGACGATTCCGGAAATGATTTTACCTTTTCGCGTATTGTCGAAGAATTTAAAAGATAAGGTTTGAATATGCGTGAACAAATCACGACGCATATCATGCTCGATACGGGTTCCCATAATATGTCCGTAATAATGAACGATATAGTTGGTTATAAATCGAATAATATAAAAAACCAGCAAAAAAACGATGAGCTTGATAAAAAGCGCGGCATCTCCCGCCGGAAGAACGGTATTCACCGCATAGCTGACGACTGCCGGGAAAAATAAATCCATCAGCGCCGTTAAAAATGCGCAGCCAAAGTCAAGAAAAAAGAGCTTTTTGTGCGGCTTGTAAAAAGGAATCAGTCGTTTAATAAGCATAATTACCCCACAAAATATTCTATAAACAGTTTGATTGATGCACCGAGCGACATCAGAACAAAGAGCGGTTTGATAATTTTAGAGCCGTTCTTTATCGAAGTTTTGGCACCCAAGTAGCCGCCGAACATCATCGCCGCAGCAATCGGAACGGCATAATGAAAGAGTACCTTTTTGTTGATTGCAAAAACGACGAGTGAAGTCAGATTACTGATTAGATTCATCGGTTTGGCATTCGCATTGGCATGCAAAAAATCAAAACGAAAAATCTTTGTAAAAGAAAACACTAAAAAAGTGCCTGCGCCGGGACCGAAAAAACCGTCATAAAAACTAATCACAAAAACCAAAAACATACCAAGAAGAATGGACTGCCTGCTTGCACCTTCGTATGCATTTTCGCTGCCCATCGATTTAGAAAATAAAGTGTAGATGCCCACCGCCAAAATCATAAGCATAACCAAAGGGCTCAGAATTTTAGGATCAACCAATAACACCGTATTTACACCGAGCACGGCGCCGACCAAAGCCATCGGAGCAAAATATCGAATCAGCTGAAAGTCGATTTTTTTCTCTTTGGCAAATTTCAGAGTCGAAATGCTCGTGCCGCAAGATGATGCAAATTTGTTCGTGCCCAATGCATAATGGCTTGGAATACCGGCGATGATATAAGCGGGCAAGCTGATTAAGCCGCCACCGCCTGCAATCGCATCAACAAAAGCCGCGACAAAACAGGCGAGCATTAGAAAGATAAGTTTCATAATGCCTCTAAATTTTGATAAATTGTTCCACATCGAGAACAAAAACCGTAGCTCCGCCGACCGTTACTTCCAGCGGCAAGCCCATATGAGGTCCCGCGGTAAAAAATTCGGATACCGGAGATACAACCAATTCGTTGCGTGTGTGGCAGATTTCCCGAATATGCCCGAGAAGTTCACTCAATCGTTCCTCGTCAACGCCAATCAGCAATGTTGCATTTTCCGCACGAAGAAAACCTCCGCTGGTTGAAAGTTTCGTCACACGAAAATCATTTTCAATTAAAGCATTTCTCAATTTATGCACATCATCATTGTGAATGATGGCGATTACTAATTTCATCATGGCAACCTCCTATTAACCAATTATTCTTACTTTGATTATACCACAAAAAATTGAATAAAACTCGTTGTAAAAAAAGAATGCTCTTCTCAAAGCGATGGTTTTCATCCTCCCGACGATTTTATAAAAGTAATATGACCGAAAGTCGGCGAGTGGATTTGAAATTTGATTTTGGCTCGTATCGGATTTGAAAAATTATCTTTTGGGAAAATCTGTGAAATTCGGCTCGGTCAAAATAAAAATCCAAAGATAGCAATCGCTTGGAATTTGAGAAAGCGAAGTGGTCAACCGGAGTTAAAATTTCTTAGTATAAATTCCTAAAAACATATTGACATTTTGTGCAACTTCATATATTATACTAAACGGAAACTAAATAATTCTTGATGCCTTATCAAGAGAGGTGGAGGGACTGGCCCGATGATACCCGGCAACCGCATTGAATGTATGGTGCTAATTCCTGCGAAGTATTACTTTGGCAGATGAGGTGAAATTGTAAATACAATCCTCTTTGCTTGCGTAAGGAGGATTTTTTATGCTATGAAGCCAGTCAGTTTTTTATAGGAGGAATGAATTGAAAAGACTTTTTACATCGGAGTCCGTTACAGAGGGACATCCGGACAAGATTTGTGACCAAGTGTCCGATGCGATTTTGGATGCGATTTTTGCACAAGACCCGAATGCTCGAGTAGCTTGTGAAACAGCGGTAACTACCGGAATGGTGCTTGTGATGGGTGAGGTTTCGACCACAACTTATGTAGACATTCAGTCAATCGTTCGTAAGACGGTGGATGAAATCGGATACAACCGAGGAAAATTCGGATTTGATGCCGACACTTGCAATGTGCTCAACGCGATTCATGAGCAGAGTGCAGATATTGCACTCGGTGTGGACAATGCACTGGAGAATAAATTGGGTCAAATGGAAAACGGCAATATTGAAAAAGTCGGCGCGGGTGACCAGGGAATCATGTTCGGTTTCGCTTGTGATGAAACACCAGAGTTGATGCCGCTTCCGATTTCTTTGGCACACAAATTGGCAAGAAGATTGGCTCAGGTGCGTAAAGATAAAACCATCGATTATCTCAGACCGGATGGAAAGACACAGGTAACTGTGGAATATGATGACAATGGTCCGAAGCGAGTTGATACGATTCTCATTTCGACACAGCATGCAGAAAGTGCAACCAATGAGCAAATTAAAAAAGACTTGATGGAGCATGTCATCAAGCCGATTATCGATGAAAAATTATTGGATGCAGATACGAGATACTTGGTGAATCCGACCGGACGATTCGTAATCGGCGGACCGCATGGCGATGCGGGATTGACCGGAAGAAAAATTATCGTGGACACCTACGGCGGCTATTCCCGTCACGGCGGTGGCGCATTTTCCGGAAAAGACCCTACGAAAGTTGACCGCTCGGCAGCGTATGCAGCGAGATGGGTTGCAAAAAATATCGTGGCGGCAGGTCTTGCAAAGAAATGTGAATTGCAGCTCGCGTATGCAATCGGTGTTGCGGAGCCCGTATCGATTCTGGTTGACACTTTCGGCACCGGCGTCGTAAGTGACGATGTGATTGTGGAAATTGTCAAAGAGAATTTTGATTTGAGACCGGGAGCGATTATTCGTGACCTTGATTTGAGAAGACCGATTTACAAAGCGACAGCAGCTTACGGTCATTTCGGACGAGAGGACATTGATGCGCCATGGGAAAAAACAAATAAGGTGGATGCAATCAAAGTGAGCCTTGCAAAGAGAAAATAACAATTGGAGCAGATTTCGATATGAAATCTGCTTTTTGCATACTCTGTTGGAAGGGCAAAATTTTTCCGGAGGCTATTATAAGAATTCGCAAGGAAAATGTCGCGGAAAAATAAATTTTGAGAAGGACTATATAACTATATAAAGGAAGCGATACAAAAATTTTGTCTTTTTATCCGTATTGTGATAAAATGTCGTAAAGGAGATGTTGGTTTATGAGTAGAACAAGACCGGTTTCAGACTTGAAATACCATTTTGAAGAGATTTCAAAAACAATTCATGAAACCAATCAACCATTGTTTTTAACGGAAAACGGGTTGAAAGACATGGTGTTGCTCAGCATGGAAACTTATGAAAGAATGAGATTTGATGCGGAAATCTATCATAAACTGCAAGTAGCTGCTGACGAGGAGATGCAAACCGATATTCGATATACATCCGAAGAGATATTGCAATCGTTGCAAGAAATTTGGAAAGAGAAAATATAAAGTCAAGTATTTGCCGGTTGCGAAAGAGGATATCCGCTCGATTGCGGAGTATATCAGCGGCGAACTTAAAAGTCCAATCAGTGCAAAGAAACTCGTGCACAGAATTGTTGCCTCCATTGAAAATTCAGGAGCCTTCCCTTATGCGAACCCGAAGTATATCGCTACATTTTTTCAACCGAAAGAAGAATATCGAAAAATTGTTGTGGGGAAATTTATTGTTTTTATAGAATTGATGAGACCAATAAAGAAATGATTGTATCCGGAGTGCTTTACGGAATACGCAATTATGAGGATTTTTTATAAAAGGAGTAAAGAATGAAAAAACCGATAGTTTACGGGACGCCGATTTGTCCGGATTGTGCACCAATTCGCGAATACTTGGATTCCAAAGGATTTGAGTATGATTATGTGGATATCACCGAGCATATTATGAATCTCAAAGAATTTTTGGCGATTCGTGATGCCCGCAGCGAATTTGATAATATTCGCGCCAATAAATATGTAGGAATTCCCGTTCTTGTGATGGATGATAAAATTTATTTTTACGAAGAAATCCAAGAGCTGATTAAGTAATATGGCAAATGTAATTATAAAACACAATACCGATTATCACTATCCGTCGGTCAAGGCATCCATCGACAGAATACTGGACGAGCTGGGTGCGGATGAAATGATTCGCGCCGGACAGAAAGTGTTTCTCAAAGCGAATCTTCTATCCAAAAAACAGCCGGAGGATGTCGTGACGACCCATCCGAATGTCGTTCGCGCGGTGGCGGAATATGTGATTGCTCTCGGAGCGCAGGCGATTATTGGAGATTCTCCGGGCGGGCCTTTTACCGAATCGGCGCTCAGAGGAATCTACCAATCGACCGGTATGCATGAAGCTGCGATGCTTTCGGGTGCGGAGCTAAACTTTAATACGGATTCGGTCGAAGTAAAGCTGGAAGAACACAAGGCGCTTGAGCGAATTGAGATGGTCAAAGCAATCTTGGATGCCGATGTGGTCATCAATTTGGCAAAACTGAAAACCCATGTGATGATGACCTATACCGGAGCGGTCAAAAATTTGTACGGCACGATTGCCGGTCTGACCAAGGCGGCATATCATATGAAGTTGCAGGAGCCGCAGCCTTTTGCTAATCATCTGATTGACATTTGTCAAAAAGTGAAGCCGCAAATCAGTATCATCGACGGAATCGAAGCGATGGAAGGTGACGGTCCGAGCAACGGCGACAAGCGGGAATTGGGTTATCTGTTGGCGAGCACGAATCCTTATGAGCTCGACTATGTTGCCTGCCTTATGGCGGGTATCGACACCGAGGCGGTTGCAACCCATGTCGAAGCGCAAAAACGAAAAATATTGTTGCCGGAAAATATTGTCGTCGAGATGGATGAAGAAGAGTTGAGCATTTCGGAATTTCAAGATAAAGTCAAATGGCTGGACATCAAGCCTTTCAAAAGACCGATTCCGCAGAGCGTCAATTTTTTACATGGCCATGTGCCAAAGTTTTTGGAAGACTTTTTGGTGAGACAGACGAAATCCAAGCCGATTTTTGTAAAAGAGCGATGCATCGGTTGCGGGAAATGCGCGCAGAGTTGTCCGGCGCAGATTATTTCGATACGAAATCAAAAAGCGCAGGCGGAACTTAAAAATTGCATCAGTTGTTTTTGTTGCCACGAAATGTGTCCGGTGGACGCAATTGAAATTCATGTACCTTTCTTGGCAAGAGTGATTTTCGGCGAGAAAAAAAGATAGAGTTTGACACTTGAAAGCCGAGAGCCACTCGCATACAAATCCAAGCGATTGGTGGAGCATGCCCCGCTCCTTGATGAAGGGGTTTTTGGAAAAGATTTGGAGGAAAAAATGGAAGACAGTGACAGTCCGTACAACTCGTATTTAAAAAATATTTTCAAAACGATGGCGGAATTTATATTCGACACCAAGCTGGGCATCGTGCCCGGTGGATGGCTTGCTTCGAAAAAAGTTAAAAACGAAGAAGGCGAAGAATCTGCGAAGGAAGAATTTATCAGCATCTTGGAAGAGGATGAGCAGATGAAATCCATCGTCAACGAATTTGAGCGAAGCGCCATCACCAATATTTTGCGTTTGGACGAGATCAGAGCAAAAGATGTGATGATACCCAGAACATCGGCTTTCGCGGTGGATATCAATGATGAAATCACCGAGATTTTGGACAAAATCATTGAAGAAAGATACTCGCGCGTGCCCGTATATGACAAGGATATTGACAATATTATCGGAGTGATTCATGTCAAAGACCTTTTTGCACAGGTGCGTAAAGGAACCTTGGAGCAGGTGAATCTGCGAGGGCTGCTTCGTGAGCCTTATTTTGTACATGAATACAAGCCGGTGGATAAATTGCTCATCGAGATGCAGCGCGACCGAACGCATATGGGGTTGATTATCGACGAATATGGCGGTTTCAGCGGTCTGCTTACGATTGAAGATATTTTGGAAGAAATTGTCGGAGAGATTGATGACGAAGACGACGAACCGGAAGAAGAAAAACTGATTCGAAAAATTTCGGACACCACCTATCGGGTGGACGGCTTGGTCAGCATTGACGAGCTCAATGAAGAATTGGATATCGAATTGCCGACGGAAATTACCGAGACGGTAGGTGCTTTGTTATTGGGCGAGCTTGGAAAAATCCCGACCAGCGACAAGGATAAATCTTCCGCGGTATTCGGCAATATTGAGCTGAAAGCCGTTAAAGTCAGCGACAAAAGGATTATGGACTTGCTACTGAAAATAAAATAAAAGGAATTGAAACCTCTGATGCGAGATGCAAACAAATCGCTTTGGAGGTTTTGTTTTGGGATGCAAAGCAAAATTTTGCGATATAAAAATTGCTATCATCCTGCAACTTATTATGACAAATTTAAAATCAAAATTGTAAAATGGATTTCAAAATCGAAAATCGGACTTGGGAGCTCGAATCGCAAATCCAAAATCCCAATTGCGGAGCGGACTTATAAAATGAAATTATAAAATCGTGATTCGGAATTAATAAAAACAGCCGTAAAACGAGGAGCAATTTTTAATAACTAAAATTTCCCACAATAAAACACAAATTTTCTGTTTATTATTTTTGGAAAGATGGTATAATATATACAAGTAAAGTTGACATAGATTGTTCACCATCGCTTTCGGATTCGAAATCGGATACCGAGCATAAGCGATGAACCAAAGGAAACTTTGGGTTATGGTTTGTTTCAGGTGAAAAGCCTGAAGTAATTTGTGACTTTATGACTCGTTTTTGTGAAAGGAGTGAGTCCACCAAAAGCGTAACGGAAAGTGCTGATAAGGATTCCGAAAGAAAATTCGAAGAAGGATGCTTCGGATGTGATTTGCAGAAGTCACTCTTAGAAGCAGAATTTAATTTTAAAATTTATTTCCAAATAAAGAAGAACGATTTTCAAGCGGAATCAAAGATGCAAGGTCTTTAATCAGCCTAAGAAGCAAATTATTTGAAAGGGGTGAGTCCACCAAAAGCGTCAGAACTGTCAATTGAAAATACGGATTCAGAGATTGTTTCTCTAGCGGATTTTCAAGGAAAAAAGCTGGTACTGTTTTTTTATCCGAAAGCGAATACATCCGGTTGCACCAATGAAGCATTAGATTTCAAAGAGAGATACGATGACTTCCGACAATTAGGTGTTGAAGTGGTTGGAATAAGCAAGGACAGTATAAAAGCGAATAAGAATTTCAAAGAAAAATACGATTTGCCATTTCTTTTATTGAGTGATGTAGATACCAAAGTAAGTGAAGCTTACGGGGTGTATAAAGAGAAAAGCATGTATGGTAAAAAGTATATGGGAATTGTGCGCAGCACATTTGTGATTGATGCAAAATCAAATATCATTCGAGAGTTTATCAATGTGAAAGTAAAAAATCACGCTCAAGAAGTATTGGATTTTGTGAAAGGAATATAGATGAAAACTGAATACTCTATCTAAATGGCATAGAACTGATGATAAGTCCTATGCCATTTTTTTGATTTGATTCAGATGATGAAATGAAAATACAATATTTTGTTTTGGAAGCAAAGGTTTCAAAATATCTAAAGTATTATACATTGTTTCGGAGCAAAGTAACAGTTCGGGAATAAAATACTCTTCCTGCTCGTATAATTCAGCAGCTTGATTCATTCCTTTAACCAGCCCGACAAGAATGCCGTCTAGGGGGTCGTATTCACAGGAAGCATACTCCTCTGCGATTTGAACGATTAAATCATCCTCCATTTCCAATACACATCGGGATAATTCATCTAACAATTCATCCAAAAAATCCATCTTCATGCCGATGGTGGACAATGGATAAAAAACGGAGGACAAATTACCGGCAAAGATTTTCAAAGGATGGAAGCGATGAGCAGTAGCATCGGAGAAGAAGCCAAAGAAAATTTAAGAAACAAACTGGATTGGAGCATCTTCGATGGAGAGCCATGGATATTCGATCGAGGCAGCGCAACACAAATCTTACTGCATGCAATCGGCAAAGCCGGAAAAGATAAGATTTGCTAAACGATTTGGAGCTTGTCAATAGAAAAACTCCACAACAACTTGACACGACCGCGTATGCAAAATATTTTGCGGTAGATTTGAAAGAATGATATAATATAAAGGAAGAGATGGGAATTTTGGAGTTCGTTACAAGGAGTTTAATATGAAATTAAGGAGCTACAAGCGACTTTTTTTGGAGATGCTGGAGCATATCAATGAAGGAGTTCATGTCATTGATGCGGACGGCAAGACGATTTATTACAATTCTCGCATGGCAGAGCTGGAGCAGTTGACGGGACAGGATGTTATCGACAAACCCTTTGACAAAGTGTTTGAAAATATCCACGACAGCACGATGCTGCGTTCGCTGGAGACGAGAGAGATTATCAAGGATGAAATGCAAAGCTATATCAATCGATACGGCAAGCAGGTGACGACGGTGAACACGACGATTCCGATTGTGGAGGATAAAGAAGTGATTGCCGTTATGGAAATCGCTCAAAATATCACGCGGATTCAGGAGATGAGCGAAACGATTTTGGAATTGCAAAACGCCCATGTCTCCAAGGAGCGGAAAGCCAACACGATTAGGCATTACACTTTTTCGAGCCTGATAGGACGAAGCGCGGCATTGATGAAATCGATCCATATTGCGGAAAAGGCGAGTCAAAATGATGCATCCGTCTTTATTTTCGGAGAGACCGGAACGGGCAAGGAGATGATTGCGCAAAGCATTCACTACGACGGCATTCGCAAGAACATGCCCTTTATTGCACAAAACTGCGCGGCGATTCCGGAAGCATTGCTCGAAGGCATTTTGTTCGGCACGGCGAAGGGCGGCTTTACCGGTGCGGTGGATCGCGTCGGCGTGTTTGAGCAGGCGAATGGCGGAACGCTTTTACTGGATGAAATCAATTCCATGCCTTATGAAACGCAGGCAAAGATTTTGCGTGCGCTTCAGGAGGGATATATTCGGCGCGTGGGCGGAACAAAGGACATTCCGATCGATGTACGCATCATAGCAATCAGCAATGAGAGCGCGGATGAACTCTTGCAAAAAGGAACTTTTCGAAAAGACTTGTATTATCGACTCAATGTCATCAATATCAATGTGGCACCGCTTCGAGAGCGGAAAGAGGATATCATTCCGCTGGCGGAGAATTTTATAAAAAAATACAATCAAAAGATGGGCAAAAATGTCTGGATGATCTCCGACAAAGCGAAGGAGATGCTTTTGGAATACAGTTATCCGGGCAATGTGCGTGAATTGGAAAATATCATTGCGCGCGGCTTGTCGATGGTGGATGATGAGCATGTTCTGTTGCCGGAGATGCTTGCTATGCCGAATTTGTCCGAGAGCAGCGCGCATCATTATGATGAGGTGGATATTCAGGCGATTGGTTTGGATGATTATCTGCAAAAAATCGAAAAAGAATTGATTGAAAAAAAGATGCAGAAGAACCGAGACAATATTACGCAGGCGGCAAAAGAGCTCGGCATCAAGAGACAGACTTTGCAGCATAAACTTAAGAAGTATCATCTTCGGGAGAATGCGGATTTTTAGAATAAAACTACGATAAAAAACGAATTGCTTTAAAAAACAAGACCAAAGCGCAAATCTTTTTGCATAAAGATGCAAAGACTTTTGCGTTTTTTTGTAAAAAATATAGAAATTTATTCAAAATAATGGGCGAAAAATATGCTGTTGCATAATCGTTTATGAAAACGATAAATAAATTTGTGATTCATCTCACGAATGGAAAAAATATAAAACAAAAAACTTAGGATGAAATTTTCAAAAGATGTTAAATTTGTTTTGAAATTGAAGTTATTTTATTTCTTTTTTGCAAAAGGATTTCTTGTTGAGATAATGTAGTACAAAAAAATTGTGAAACAAAGCCCGGGAAAAAGATTTTTTGAAATGAATTTAACAAAATTCAGGCAAAAAAATGGTTTTTTTAGAAAAGGAAAACGAAAACGAAATTTTTGGCATGGATATTGCTTTATAATATGAGTGGAAAAAATTTTTTAATAATCAGGAGGGATTTTTATGCAAAATGTAAAAGTTATTATCTGGGGTCTTGGCGCAATGGGCGGCGGGATGGCCGACATGTTGCTAAAGAAAAAAGGAGTGGATATTGTTGGAGTTATCGGTCGTGGTGCAAAGATCGGTACAAGCATGTACGACTACATCAAGACAGAAAGAGGAAACCGACCGGATGTTTTGATTCAATCAGAGGATGATTTGCTAAAAGAAAAGGCGGCGGATGTTGTGCTTCTCTGTACGGATTCTTTTACAAAGGATGCTTTCCCGAAAATCAAAAAGGTTGTTGAAAAGAAGATGAATGTTGTTTCTTCAGCGGAAGAAATGGCTTATCCTCAAGCTCAATCTCCGGAGCTTGCAGCGGAAATAGATAGATTGGCAAAAGAAAACGGGGTTTCCGTTCTCGGAACGGGAATTAACCCGGGTCTTATCATGGACTTGCTCGTTGTATTGATGACAGGATGCTGTGAAGAAGTGGAGCATATCGTTTCCAGACGAGTAAACTCTCTTTCTCCGTTCGGACCGGCGGTCATGCATGAGCAAGGAATCGGTATCACGGTGGATGAATTTAAAAAGGGTGTGGAAAACGGAACGCTTGCGGGCCATGTCGGATTCCATGAGTCCATCCAGATGATTACCGATGCAATCGGTTGGAAACTTTCTCAACCGGTAACTCAATCCATGGAGCCGATCGTAACCGATGTGGATAGAAAATCTCCTTACGGATTTGCAAAAGCAGGCGATGTTGCAGGTTGTGCAATGAAGGGATTTGGTTATGTGGACGGAGAACTCAAGGTTGAAATGGATCACCCTCAACAAATCGAGCCGGAGCAAGTGGGCGTTCAAACCGGTGACTATGTAATCATCAAAGGAACACCGAATGTAAATATGGTGAACAGTCCGGAAGTTCCGGGCGGAATCGGAACCATCGCGATGTGCGTTAATATGATTCCTCAAACCATCAATGCGAATCCGGGACTTCATACGATGATTGACCTTCCGGTACCGAGAGCCATCATGGGAGATATGAGAGAACTTATCTGCCCGGATAAGAAAATTGTAAAATAGGTGTTTTAGAATCGGGGCGCACTTCGGTGTGCCCTTTACAATAGGAGGCTGAAATGATTAAAAAAGGTGAATGGGTGATTATCCATCGAAATATATTGACACCGGAAGAAAGAGCGCCGCAGGTTCCGGACGATACAAAAAAAGTGCCGCTTGAAATGTGGGTGAAAGGTTATTTGAACCATGATGCGAATGTCGGTGAAGAAGTTGAAATTACAACACTTACCAAACGAATTGAAAAAGGAACTTTGCTTGAAGCAAACCCATATTACAAACATGACTTCGGCGTATTCGTGCCCGAATTGCTTCGAATCAATGAGCAGGTGAGAGATATTCTTTTTGGAGGTGAGCGATAATGACAAGAGATAACAGCTATCAAGCGGTCATGGCTCGAAAGCCTGAAATTATGAAATCCGCAGTTGGAATAGATTATTCGGTTTTTGAGAGCGGCTCCATTGCATTTGACTATGAGCGCATGATGAAAGAGACCGGCTATACTTTGGAAGAAATGCAAAAAATCCAATACTCCACCGGCGTTGGAAATACACCGGTGTTGGAACTGAAAAATCTGACGGCGCTTGCAAGAAAATTGGCACCGGAGGGAAAGGGTGCGCGAATCTTTATCAAGGATGAAGCGGCGAATCCGTCCGGCTCATTTAAAGCAAGACGAGCGGCGAATGCGGTTTATCATGCAAAAAAACTCGGCTACAAAGGAGTTATTGCGGCAACGAGCGGAAACTACGGTGCAGCGGTGGCATCGCAGGCGGCGATGGCGGGACTTCGTTGCATCATCGTGCAGGAATGCTACGACTCTAAAGGCGTAGGTCAGCCGGAGATTGTTGAAAAGGCTAGAAAATGTGAGGCGCTCGGAGCGGAAGTTGTTCAGCTTTCCGTCGGTCCGGAGCTTTTTTACACTTTCTTATTGCTCTTGGAAGAAACGGGATATTTTAATGCGTCCCTTTATACACCATTCGGCATCGCGGGAGTGGAAACGCTCGGATACGAATTGTCGATGCAGTTCAGAGAGCGCTACGGAAAAGACCCGGATGTTGTAGTTTGCACGAATGCGGGTGGAGGAAATCTTACCGGAACGGCAAGAGGATTGCAAAAAGCGGGAGCGAAGAGCCTGGTTGTCGGTGCGAGTGTAAACTTGAAAGGGCTTCACATGGCATCGGATGAGCAATTTAACAAAAAATCGTTCACAACCGGACATACCGGATTCGGAATGCCATTCTCAACTTGGCCTGACCGCTCGGATGTGCCGCGTTCCGCTGCAAGACCGATGCGTTATATGGATCGCTATGTAACGATTACGCAAGGCGAAGTTTTCTATATGACGGAAGCGTTGGCATCGCTTGAAGGAATTGAAAAAGGACCGGCAGGCAATACGGCATTGGCTGCGGCATTTTCAATCGCGCAGGAGCTTGACCAAGACCAAATTATCGTTGTTCAGGAAACGGAGTACACCGGAGCCGGAAAACATGTACAACCGCAACTCGCATTTGCTAAGCAAAACGGAATCGATGTCAAATTCGGGAATCCGCAAGATGAAGTGCCGGGCAAAAATATTATTTTGCCGGAGCATCCATCGCTTATCAAAGCAAAAGATTTGGACATGGCAAAGCTTAGAAAATCACTCATCAAGAATGCAATCGAGCATACCGGAAAAACACCGACACCGGAAGATATTGAATTCTTGGCGAAAGAAACCAAGACCGATGTTGACTTCGTAAAGGCAACTTTGGCGGAAATAAAATAATGTTCAGCTGTTGAAAGCTGAGGATGGAATTGCAAAACGGCCTATGAAAGAGTCAAAATAAAAGCATAGGCTGTTTTGCAAATTGACCAACAAGAAATGACCAATAGAATTGGAAGGAGATGTAAAAATGGCAGAAAAACGCGCAGATGATTTTATGCAAAGGAGAGCGCATCTAGCGAATTTGAGCGACCAGGAATTGTATGAGCGATTCTGGTCCGTCGTTAGCGATATCGTCGATCCGTTGCTTGAACTTGGACAAAAAAATACTTCCCCGGCAATTGAGCGCTCGGTATTGCTCAGAATGGGTTTCTCATCGATTGAAGCAAAAGCTATCGTAGATGGAGTGATCGATAGAGGCTTGATGGGAAAAGGAGCGGGGCATGTTGTATATAAGCTGGCGAAGGCGAAGAACATTTCCGTTCGCGAGGCGGGCGTCGCACTTGCTGAAGGGAAAATGTGGCAAGAAGCTGCAGATTTGTTCAAAGGAGGTAACAAGTAATGGATAAGTTGAAGCGAAATGAAAAATTGGATATCGAGAATATCCTGAAAGACTTGGAACATTACAGACCGAGAAGACGCGGTTGGACTTGGCGAGAGTCTTCCGGCGGAGAGCAATTAGGACCATTTGTATTCTTGGATGAATCCAAGCCTTTGGCAAATTCCGTTCCATTGCCTTCTGCAAAATACTTTGAGAATATCGACCCGCAGCCGATGCCGGTTATCACAACCGAGATTGCATCGGGACGATTTGAGGACGACATCCGTCGTATGCGCATGGCGGCTTGGCATGGCGCGGATCATATCATGGTTATTCGTACCGCGGGACAATCTCACTTCGACGGTTTGATTGAAGGAACGCCGCAGGGTATCGGTGGGGTGCCGATTACAAGAAAGCAGGTTCGTGCTCAAAGAAAAGCATTGGATTTGATTGAAGAAGAAGTCGGCAGACCGATTAACTATCACTCTTATGTATCCGGAGTTGCCGGCCCCGATGTTGCAGTTATGTTTGCCGAAGAGGGAATCAACGGTGCGCATCAGGACCCGCAGTACAATGTTCTTTACAGAAATATCAATATGATTCGCTCCTTTGTTGATGCATGCGAATCTAAGAAAATTATGGCTTGGGCGGATATTGCGCAAATCGACGGAGCGCATAATGCGAATGCGACTGCGAGAGAAGCGTGGAAAGTTATGCCGGAGCTGATGGTACAGCATTCCATCAACTCATTGTTCTCTCAAAAAGTCGGAATGAAGACATCCAATATCTGTCTTTCGACCGTACCGCCAACTGCACCGCCGGCACCATGTATGTATTTGGACCTGCCTTATGCCGTAGCGCTTCGTGAGATTTTCAAAAACTACCGCATGAGAGCGCAGATGAATACGAAATATATGGATTCGTCCGTTCGTGAGGCGACCGTAACTCATGTTTTGAACCTGCTTACTTCAAAATTGACCAGCGCGGACATTCAATCCACCATCACACCGGATGAGGGTCGTAATGTACCTTGGCATATTTATAATATCGAAGCGTTGGATACAGCGAAACAGGCATTCGTCGGAATGGACGGCTTGATGGATATGATTCAGCTCAAGGATGAAGGAATTCTTCGCGACAAGGTCAGAGAGATTAAAGAGCGAGCGATTCTTTTCTTGGAAGAAATTCGTGAGACCGGCGGATTCTTCAAAGCGGTTCAGGAAGGATTCTTCGTTGACTCGGGATATTATCCGGAGAGAAATGGAGACGGAATCGCGCGTAAAATCGACGGCGGCGTAGGTGCCGGCACCGTTTATGAGCGTGACGAAGATTATTTTGCACCGGTAACCGCACATTTCGGATACAACAATGTGGCTCAATATGACCCGAGTGCCGTGGACAATCCGTCTTCGTTGATTGGCGGTTGTACTTTTGAAGTGCCGGATAAAATCATCTTCATCGATGAGCTCGATGAGAATGACAATGTCAATGTGCGTCTGAAAGAAACCGAAGAACTTCGCAAGTCTTCCCTTATCAAGCCGGAAGTGGAATGGATGGGCGACGGTACGGTTCTGTTGACCATGTTCTTGCCGACATCCAAGCGTGTAGCGGAATTTGCCGCATTGGAATTTGCGAAAAAAATGAATTTGGAAGATCCGGAAGTTATCTCCAGAGAAGTGATGCAGGATGCGGAAGGAACGCGTGTCGAGTTGAAAGGAAGAGTCGGATTTACCGTGGATATCAATTCTTTGGTTATTCCACCGGAGCCGGAAGTGCTTTCCGATGCGGAAATTCGTGCGGAAATTGAAGCGAAGCCGATGAAAATCGTCGGAGCGACTGTCGGCGAAGATGAGCATTCCGTTGGACTTCGTGAAATCATCGACATCAAGCACGGCGGTATTGAAAAATACGGAATCGAAGTGCATTATCTCGGAACATCTGTACCGGTTGAAAAATTGGTTGATGCGGCGATCGAGTTGAATGTCGATGCGATTTTGGCATCCACCATCATTTCACATGACGATATCCACTACAAAAATATGAAACGAATTCATGAACTGGCAGTTGAAAAAGGAATTCGTGACAAAGTAATCATCGTGGCAGGCGGAACGCAGGTTACTCCGGAGATTGCGGTGAAGCAAGGAGTGGATGCGGGATTCGGACGAGGCTCCAAAGGCGTGCATGTTGCGACATTCTTGGTAAACAAAAGAAAAGAAATGGAACAAAATAAATAAAGGAAGGCAAGAATGAAAATAGACGTATTGGTTGCCGAAATCGGTTCAACAACTACCGTCGTAAATGCTTTCAATGATATAGCTACCCCTGACCCGAAATTTGTGGGTCAGGGGCAAGCGCCCACTTCGGTACTCGACGGCGATGTACGAATCGGGTTACAAGGAGCGATTGACGACTTGGCGAAAAATTTGGGAGCGGATACCATTGAATACAAAGAGATGCTTGCGACATCCAGTGCGGCGGGCGGATTGAAGATGACGGTGCATGGATTGGTTTTCGATATGACGGCGAAAGCGGCGAAAGAAGCAGCGCTTGGAGCGGGAGCGATTATCCATCAGGTGACCGCCGGCAAGCTAAGACGCACCGACCTTAAAAAAATTCAGGAAATCAAGCCGAATATCATTCTCATTGCAGGTGGGGTGGATTACGGCGAAAGAGATACCGCGCTTTACAATGCGGAACTTATCAGTGATTTGGGACTCAATATCCCGATTATTTATGCGGGAAATATTGAGAATCAAGAAGAAATCCAGCTGATTTTTGAAGAAAAAAATTCAAATCAGGAACTTTATATCGTAGATAATGTCTATCCGAAGATTGACGAACTCAATGTGGAGCCGACGCGTAAGGTGATACAGGATGCTTTCGAAGACCATATTATTCATGCACCCGGAATGGAGCATGTACGCGATATGGTCAACGGGCCGATTATCCCGACCCCGGGAGCGGTCATGGAAAGTGCCAAGTTGCTCTACGAATATCTGGGGGATTTAATCGTGTTGGATGTCGGAGGAGCGACCACGGACTTGCATTCCGTTACCATCGGCTCGGAAGAGATATCGCGCGTGCTTATTCATCCGGAGCCGAAAGCCAAGCGAACGGTGGAAGGCGACCTCGGGGTCTATGTGAATATGCCGAATATCGTCGAGATGATTGGCAAAGAGCATTTGGAAAAAGAGCTCCAAATCGACTTGGAAAAAGTAATGGCGGAATATAAAGCCATTCCGAAAAATGAAGATGAAATCAAATTGGTGGAAAGGTTGACGATTGAAGCGGTGCTCAAGGCGGTCGAGCGACATGCCGGAAAAATTCGCTATGTCTATGGTCCGGCGGGAAGAAGCACACTTGCCGAAGGAAAAGACCTTTCACAAATCAAATATATTATCGGAACCGGTGGGGCGCTTACCAGATTGCCGCATCGTGTCGAAATTATGAAACTCATTGCGATGGATAATGAGTCCGGCATGAAGCTGTATCCGAATGCCGAGGCGCAGATTCTGGTTGAGAATGACTATATCATGGCATCGCTGGGCGTTTTGTCCAAAACGCATGAAGAAGCGGCCATCAAATTGCTTGCCAAAAGTTTGCGCATTGAGATGCCGGAAAAAAGGAGAAAAGAAAATGTATCCGAGATTATTGATTGATTCAGCGAAAATCAAAAACAATGTGAAGGCGCTTCGGGCGCTTACCGATCGCGGAAAAGTGGAGCTCGGCATCGTAACCAAATCCTTTACCGCCGACCGCAAAATCGTGGAAGCGGTAGTGGAGCAGGGTGTCGATTTTCTTGCGGATGCGCGAGTTGAAAATATCAAAAGCTATGCAGACTTGGGTGTGCCGACGCTCTTGCTTAGGCTTCCGCAGCCATGTGAGATAGAAAATGTCATTCGCTATGCGGATATCAGTTTGAACTCGGAGCTTTCAACGATTCAAAAGATGAATGAAGAAGCGAGTAAGCAAGGAAAAAAGCATAAAGTGGTGTTGATGATTGACTTGGGCGATTTGCGAGAAGGAATTTTCTTTGAAAATGAAGAGGAAATTTTGCAAACGGCGGAAAAAATTCATCAGATGGAAAATATCGAGCTCTATGGCGTGGGCGTCAATCTGACCTGCTACGGAGCCGTCATTCCGACCAAACAAAATCTTTCCCAGCTGGTGGATATCGCGCGCGAGATAGAAGGCAAGCTGAACATTCGCTTGCAGATGATTTCGGGCGGTAATTCCAGCTCCATCTATTTGATAGACAAGGGCGAATTGCCTGAAGGCATCAACAGTCTGCGCATCGGAGAAGCATTTATTTTGGGCAACGAAACGGCCTATGGTGCGAAGGTCGAAGGGACGGCGGACGATGCGGTGATTTTGCAGGCACAACTCATTGAAGTGAAGCGCAAACCGACCCTGCCGATCGGTGAAATCGGGAAGGATGCCTTCGGTCAGGTTCCGCATTATGAGGACAAAGGAATCGCCAAGAGAGGAATTCTTGCGCTCGGCAAACAGGATACCGATTTGGACAGCATGTTTCCGCTCGATGAAAAGATTGAGATTATGGGCGGAAGCTCCGACCACACGATCGTTGATTTGACCCACAGCGATAAAGACTATCAGGTGGGCGATATCGTAGAATTTAAACTCAGCTACGGCGCATTGCTTAAATTGTTTACCAGCAAATATGTTGCACGAGCATATAAATAAAGCAAAAGAGCTTATCTTAAAGGATAAGCTCTTTTTTATAATCCGTTGAATTAACTTTCATATTTGAAAATGGCCTTTGCAATTTCCATTACCACCAATGGAACAAATGCCAGTCCGATAGCAATCAGATACAGATTCATCGGAAGATGCGCAATACCGAACGGAACTGACAACGGGGTGAACAACACAACCAAAATCAGTACGATGGATGCCAATGCCGCCATATTCAAATTCTTATTGGTAAAGAATCCGATTTTGAACAATGAGCGGTTTGAGCGCATATTGTATGCCTGGACGATTTGTGAAGAAGCCAACACGATGAATGCCATCGTTTGCGCCGCTCCGACTCCGCCATGCGTGTTACCGTAATGATAACCGATGAGAGTCAACGCTGCAAACATCGCACCTTGCAATACGATTCGGAAAGCAAGTCCGTTTGCGAACAAACCTTCGTCCTTCGACTTCGGTTTGTGATTCATAATTCCTTCTTCGACCGCTTCCATACCGAGTGAAATCGCAGGTAGCGCATCCGTTACGAGATTTATCCATAGAAGATGCATCGAGAGAAGTGGAGATCGTTTCCATATGATGATTGCGACAAGCACGGTTAGGATTTCTCCGGTATTCGTACCGAGCAGGAAGCCGACCACTTTTTTGATATTGGCATAGATGCCTCTTCCTTCACGAACGGCATCGACGATGGTTGCAAAGTTGTCGTCGGTCAGCGTCATGTCCGCCGCTCCTTTGGCAACATCCGTTCCGGTGATTCCCATCGCACAACCGATGTCCGCCGCTTTGAGCGCCGGCGCGTCGTTGACACCGTCACCCGTCATCGCAACAATTTGATTTTTGTCCTGCCATGCTTTGACGATTCGGATTTTATCTTCCGGAGAAACACGCGCATATACCGAAATTTTTTCAACATCGTTGGCAAGCTGCTCCTCGCTCATTTCCTGTAATTGCGTTCCGTTGATTACTTTGTCGCCTTCGTTTAAGATCCCGAGTTCGCGCGCAATCGCCGCTGCGGTAACTTGGTGGTCACCGGTTATCATAATCGGTCGAATGCCGGCACGCTTACAGATTGCAACCGCATCCTTCGCTTCTTCACGAGGAGGGTCAATCATCGCAACCAATCCCATGAAGGTCAAATCTTTTTCCAATTCTTCCGACTTCGGATTCTCCGGTACATTATCAATTTCTTTATAAGCAATCGCAAGTACACGCAAAGCGTTGTTTGCCATTTCGGCATTCACTTCGCTTGCTTTTTCGACATTTCCCTGTTTACAACGCTTAGATAAAACATCGAATGCTCCTTTGACGATAACGATGTTCTTTCCGTCTATCTTATTGACGGTACTCATCAATTTTCTATCCGAATCAAATGGAATTTCCGCCATTCGAGGATGTTTTTCGTTGAGCGCGTCTTTGTAAAGTCCGTTATTTTGAGCCGCCAATACAATCGCGGTTTCGGTCGGGTCACCGATATGCTGATGCGTTCCGTCTTCCTTTGTAATGATGGAGCCGTCGCAGCAAAGCGTTGCATAAGCGAGCAGTTTTTTAATCTCCTGTGAATTGCCCTGAGTAATATCTTCCGGATTTTGTGCACCATCCAAAAAGGCATGAATCAGAGTCATACGATTTTGAGTCAGCGTTCCTGTCTTGTCCGAGCAGATTACGGATGCGGAACCGAGTGTTTCAACCGCAGGCAAACGACGAATAATCGCGTTTTTCTTTACCATACGCTGAACCCCGATGGACAATACGATGGTTACAATCGCCGGCAAACCTTCCGGAATCGCGGAAACCGCAAGTGCAACCGAAGTCATAAAGATATCGAGAATCGGAATGTTGTCGATGATTCCGATGACGAAAATAACGGCACAGGCAAGCAATGCAACGACGCCGAGATATTTTCCAAGGTCAGCAAGCTTTTGCTGAAGCGGAGTAGGCGGGTTGGTTTCGCTTTCAAGTAAGTTGGCGATTTTTCCAACTTCCGTATCCATTCCGGTCGCGGTAACAATCGCAACTCCCGTTCCATAAGTGATGCTGTTTCCGGAAAAGACCATATTGCTGCGGTCGCCCAGAGGTGCTTTTTCATCCACAATCGCATTGGCATCTTTCTCCGTCGGAACGGATTCTCCGGTCAGTGCGGATTCTTCCGATTTCATTGCGGAAGATTTTATCAATCTCGCATCGGCAGGAATGAAATCACCCGCTTCCAACTTGATAATATCTCCCGGCACAAGCTCAACCGAATCAATCAGTTGCTCCGAGCCGTTTCGTATAACGCGAGCCTTGAGCGCCGTCAAACTTTTGAGTGCTTCCAGCGCCGCTTCGGCTTTACTCTCCTGCATAACGCCCATAATCGCATTGAGAATGACGATTGCCAAAATCAATACGGGCTCAAAAAATTCCTTCGGATTGCCTTCGTGAATCGCCACGCCGAATGAAATCGCGGCCGCAATCAGAAGAATGATAATCATAACATCTTTAAACTGGTCGAGATATCTCTCGAGCAAAGTTCTTTTTCTTTTTTCTTTGAGTTTGTTTTCGCCATAAGTTTCGCGCTGTTTTTGGACTTGGGCATCCGTCAAACCGCTTACAAGGCTCGTGCCAAACTCTTCACCGAGTTTTTCAGGGGGTAGGTGATGTGGTATCATGTATTCTCCTTCTCAACAATAAATTTTTAATCCTACATTAGACAATTATAAATGAAAAAAATTGAAAATTCAACTGTTCAAAGCGAGAAAAAATGATATAATTAGGAATGGAAGAAAAAAATTGAGAAAATCCATAAAAGTGAGGTTGACTTTTGATATAAAAGCACTCAAAATGAAATTTATAAACGAAAAAAGTAAAATAATTTTAAATCGGATAGGAAAAAGGACTATGTTTGCAAGGAGGACATACATGAAAAATATAGTTGAGGTCGGTTGGCTGAAAGAGAATATGGATAAGGTTGTCATTGTCGATGCGACCAACAATTTTATGATACCGGAAGAAGGCAGGCAAAAACACGAAAAAGCACATATACCCGGCGCTTTTCATATCGATTTGCGAAATGATATGGTGGGTACGATCGGCGAGCATGGCGGGAGAGACCCTTTGCCGGACGATATCGGCATCTTTGTAAGCAAACTCGAAGAATTCGGAATCAGCAATGATACGATGGTTGTCGTATATGACGAAGATCTTGTTCCGTCCAGTCGCTTTTGGTGGATGTGCAAATACATCGGGGTACAAAATGTCAAAGTGCTCAACGGCGGAATTGCCGCTTGGAAAAATGCCGGCTGCGAATTGACCGATGAGCTCAGTAAAAGACCCACACTCAAAGGAAATATCGAATTGCGATTGGATTTGTCGATGCTGGCGGATATTGAGGACATCAAACGCGCCATCAACTATCAAGGCGTTGCCATCGTGGACAGCCGCACCTCCGAGCGATATCTCGGAATCAACGAGCCGATTGATAAAAAAGCGGGACATATTCCAACCGCACTCAATTATTATTTCGGCGAAGTGCTCGATGCGGTCAAAGGATATAAAGATGTCGAGTTTTTGGAGAAGCATTTTGCGGATTTGAAACAATATGATGAAATCATCGTACATTGCGGCTCGGGCGTGTCCGGCTCGGTCAACATCATTGCGATGGATGAAGTGGGAATTCGAAGTAAATTTTATATTGGAAGCTGGAGCGATTATATCACCTATCCGGATTCCATCATCGAAACTAAGTAGGGGAGTTGGAGAATGGCGGAAAAACTATTGGAGTCGAAATTATTTGTGGACATTATGAGCATCTTGGCGGGATGTATCGTCAGCGCATTTGCGGTCAACACCATCTTGGTGCCGAATGGACTTTCAACCAGCGGGACGACCGGCTTGGCAATCATTGTCGGTGAGCTGACAGGAATCAATTACACCTATATTTACTATGTTTTCAGCGTGACGATATTGATACTCGCCTATATCTTTATGGGAAAGACGGCGGTTGTTAAAATCATCGTTTTGTCCTTGCTCTATCCGGCGGTGCTGATTGTGATGAACAAAATCGATTTTGTATTCGTCAAAGGGGATATGTTTTTGGTTTGCATCTACTTCTCGCTCTTTTACGGAGTCGGTGCCGGACTGGTTCTGCGACGCGGATTTACCTTCGGCGGAACGGATACGCTCTGTCGAATCTTAAATAAAAAAGTGTTCAAAGATGTGAGTATCAGCCACATCATGCTCTTTATGGATGCGGCCATCATCATTTTGCTCGGCATCGTATTTGGCAAAGATGTTGCGCTCTATGCCTTGGTCAACCATGTGATGTGCATCGTGATTATGGATTATGTGCTCTTCGGATTTCGCAGCAAGCTATACAAAGTTTCGATTATCAGCCAAAATTACAGCGAGATTTCGGATTATATCGTCAAGGAAATCAAACGCGGCGTGACGATTCACGATGTCGTCGGCGCATACACCAATGAAAAAAGAAAAATGCTCACCTGTATTTGCGCGCCGAGTCAATCGGCGACGATTCGACGCTTCTTGGCGGAAAAATATCCGAATGTATTTATGGAAGTTTCGCCAATCGTCACGGTTTACGGAATCGGGAATCGATTTGCAAAAATACAGCAGGATTTCGATTAGAAATGAGGATCTATGCTAAAAATTTTAGAGAAAAGCCCGCTCTTCAAAGGTCTATCCCTTGAAGAAATCGAGCGCTTTGTCCAAACTTCCGGCTCGCATACCGCGACCTACACGAAGAATCAAATTATCTTTGACATGCAACAAAAACCCGAATATATGTATGTCCTGCTCAAAGGTGCGATTGCGATTTGCAAAGATTCCGTATCGGGCAAAAGAATGGTAATGACCAATATCGATGACATCGGCGATATTTTTGCCGAAGTGTTTTTGTTTCTCCCGAAGGAGAGCTACGATTACTACACCGTTGCGATAACGAATGAAATCACTTTGCTCAAAATACCGAAGACAGCATTTTCCGATGACCGGCAAGATTATATTCAGCACAAGCTCGTATATAATATGCTCATCATTCTTTCGCAAAAGGCATACAATCTGACACAGAAATTACAAATTCTCGCCAGCGGCAATTTGCGGCAAAAGCTCTCAAAAATGATGCTGGATTCGATGGATGAAGAGAGCAATGTGCTCTTTTCGATGACGCGAGAGCAGATGGCGGACTATCTCAATGTTGCAAGACCGTCCCTGTCCAGAGAGTTGGCGAATATGCAGTCGGAAGGATTGATTGAAGTCAAAGGGCGCGTTGTCAAAATATTGGATCCTGAAGCACTGGAGTTTGATTTGTAAGAAGCGACGGATTTGAAATTGAATAAGACAGTAAAATGCAAAGCAGAAATGTTTTGCATTTTTTAAAATAAAGGGAACCTTTTACATAGAAAAACAGTCTAATAATTGAAAGGAGGAAAAAATGAAACATGCGGAGAAATTTCAAAAACTGATGCAAAACCGAGAAAATAAATTGTATCGCATCGCCTTGTCCTATGTCAAAAATCAGGACGACGCTTTGGATTGTGTGCAGGATGCTCTTGTAAAAGCGATGGAGAACATTGAGAGTTTAAAGCAGCAGGAGCATTTTGACACATGGATTGTCCGAATCCTCATCAACACCTGTAAAGACTGTTTGCGAAAGAGACAATATCATTTTACTTATGAAGAATTGGAGCAAAGTGTTGAGATGAGCGATCGAGAAGAGATAATGGATTTGATGAAATCGCTCGATTCGCTCAAGGACAGCGAAAAGGAATTGATTTATCTGCGATATTTTGAAAATCAAAAAATCATCGAGATATCGCAAGCGATGAATATTCGTCAAGGAACAGTTAAAAGTCGATTGAATCGAGTGCTGGGAAGATTAAGAAACAGCATGCAATGAAATCGAGTCCGATTGAATTTGAAAAAGGAGGAAGTATGAATATCCATAATTTAGATAAAATCCCTGTGCCGGAGGAATTACACAAGAGAGTGGACAAATTGTATCAGCAAAAACGAAAACAAAATCGTAAAGTTGCTTGTATGGCGGCGGCCTGTATGATACTTTTTGCATCGGGATTTGCTTTTCCGGCATATACGCAGAACTTACCGGTGTATTCCCAATTGTTCAGCCTTTTCGGCAAAACCAAATATCAAGAATACAGCGATAAAGTATTGTTGGAGCAGGAGAGCAACGGAATCAAAGTGACCATGTCCGAGATTATCTATACGGGAAATGTGCTCTCGTTCAGCTATATTGTAGAGAGTGAAGAAGATTTGGGAGAAGTTGTTTCGATGATTTGGAACGAGCATCTCGTGGAAGGTCCGCAAATTCAGGGAGCGAGCGGAAGCACAACTCTTGATTTCAAAGAGAAAAATGAAAAATATATCTATGTGGGATATCAAGAAAAGGCATTACGATTTAAAGAAGGCGAGGAGCCGGACAGCTTGCATTTGAAATTACGGGCGGATCGAATCTCATCTCATGATGTTGAAAAACAAGAAACTGCCGACCATAAAGGAAGCTGGAGCTTTGATGTTGAGGTGAAAAAATTGGATTATTTGAAGCTCCGATCCGAAGATGTCTTTGAACAGGACGGATTGCTTGCCAAAATTGAGAGCATCACATTGGACAAGGTCAATGCAAAATTTGACATCAAACTGTGGAATACAATCGGTGCGGATTCAAGCATCTATGAGATTAAAAAGGCGATATTGAGCAATGCCGAAGGACAGCAGTACAAGCTGGAAATCGGTGGTGCGAGCGGAGATTTAGAGGCGATGAATTTTGATATCGAGACGCAGGATGCTTTGCCGGTTGGCAAATACAACTTGGAAATTAAATTCGTCAAGATGGAATATCTCGGCTACAATGAAAAAGGAGAGCGGGAAAGAGTTCCAAGCTACGGTACAAAAGAATATGAGCAGGCGCCGAGTGAAGTGCATGCAAAACTTTCTTTTGACATCAATAATAATATAAGATAAAACGGAAAGCTTTTAGGCAAGCCGATTCAAAACGAAAGTTTTGGCTTACCTTACAGTAAAGCGATTAGAGCATAATCCAACCGATATAAAAAATGGCTTACTCTTATGAGTTTGCCATTTTTTTAGAAATTATTCTGCAACAGCTTCTTTATTTTCATCTTTTAAAATCCGGGATAGAAAGGATGAACTCATTAAGAAAATGAGCAAAAATATTAATCCGACAATTTTGATGAACGGACTAATATATTGTATTTATTTGACGATATAGATAGGAAACATTGTTTATAGTCATAATGGAAGCCTCCGAATTTAGAGTAGGCTGTCGATAGAGACTTGATGGAGAGAAGAATGCTTAAAAAATATAGAAAAATATTATCATCATTATTGATTTTATCTTTGTTTGTTTAAATGATAATTCCAACTGAAATACATGCGATAGAGGATGTACCGATTGTATCGACGGAAATCGAAACGGATAAGATAAAAGAGGATTCAAAAGAACCGTTACAAGTAGATTTGCCGGATGATAAGAAGAATGATACGGATGAAGCCATACGGCCTAAAGATAATCTGCTGGGTTTAAATATTGCGCACAAAGCCTATCTAAATAAAAATAAAAAGCTGTTGACGGAGCGCTTTAGCGGTGAAATCAGCCTAAGTCCGTCAAGTGACGGCGCGCTCAAAGATTACATTATTGAAATAAAAATACCCAAAGCATACTTAGATGAGAATAGAATCCCGACAATTGAAGCAGGAAATCTTGGTATGGGACAAGATGCCGTTTCAGTGCAAATTGAGAATGTAGGAATCGTTGATGATAACTATGTATTGAAAGTAAACTTGTTGCAGATGCCGGATGCGATTCAAATGAGTTTTACTTACGGTTTCTCACTGATTCCGCGTCTGACTCCTGAAAATTTTACCGTTACACCTACCATTTCTTTTTACGAAAAACAAGATAACCAAAGCATACTTATCAAGGAGCTGAGCGATGTAAGTTTTAAAGTGAAATACCATCCGGTTGTTGATTTTGACAAATCCATCATGCAGCATGATGAAAACTATGACAGAACTTATCGAGATGCATTGCATCTTCTTCCTTATGCCGGAACAAACGAGAACGGTTTTTTGTCTGCGAAGATTGAAGAATTGAAAGAGATTCCTTTTTATTATTCTTTTTCGACCACGGCAAAGGACAGCTCCGCAAATGAAATCCGAGATGAAGATAATGAAGCGGTTTTTGCCAATCGTCAAAGCTATGGAGACGGATTAAAAAATACTCGTTTCGCGGAGCAGATAAAACTCATCGAAAAGCTGAGCTATACCGGTAGCGATGGAAAAAAATATAAAGCGTATTTTGATAGCGCAAGCAATCCGGGATGGGAGCTTCAAGCGGATGGAGAGACCATTGTGTATACCGCGAATGCTCAGGGAAATGTATCAGCGGACCAAATTATTTATAAGCAACCCATCGTACTCCGACTGAAGTTTCCGGAGGCCCCGGTTGTTCGTCCTGAATCGATAGGAAATGCCACATTGCTCTCCAGTCGGGTCATTGCAGAAATCATTCCTCGGAATTACGATGCTCAATTGGAGCAGATTCAAATAATACAAGATGAGATTTTATTCAAATTCTTTGCGGATAATTTTAATCTCAGCGGCGTGTTTATAAAGGGGCATCTGGAAGCTCAGCATAAAAGAGTATTTTTGGGTTTCACCCATTCGGATGATGCGAACACTCGATTTGTCTTGAAATTAAACAATATATCCGGTCAAGATATGAAAAAGTTGGTAATAGAAGATTATGATTTTGATGAGGTCTTTTATTTAAGAAAATTGATTCTCAAAAACACTTCTACTGCGCAATCCGGCGCTCAATTGTCGGATATTGAAAGCATCAAACTGCTTTACGATGATAAGACGGAAAAAAATATTTCTCTGCCTGCAAAATTGAGTGCGAAGAACGAGCCGATCCCGCTGGATACGGAAGTCGAACATGCTATTTTGAGTCAAATGGGGAAGGTTCTGCGGCAAGAGAAAACGAGAGAACTTGCCAAGCAAGAACTCAAAAATATTCCGGCGGCGAGCAAATTGGTCATTACGATGAAGGATGACTTTGTACTTCAAAAAGGTCAAACCATGGAATTTGAGGTTCAAATGGGTATCCGAAATCCTTTTGCATTTATGTTGAGCCAGCAGGTGAAAGATCGGTGGGAGAGCGTCGATATTCATGGAAATCCTCTTGAAAGATTTGACAAACCGATTGACAATTCTCAGAGAGGAACAATCTTATCAACGGAGGCTTTCAACTGCGGGAAGGTGCGATTTAATGTTGATGGGCTTAATGTGCGACAAGAGATAACAAGCAAAAGCCATGTTCGTTTTTCGGGGCAGCAATCCACAATTTCAATACAAAAAAGCAATGTAGCGAAAAACCCGGACAACAGTAAGGATTATGTGGTAGGCTCAAAAGTTTTGTATCGAGTCAATGTCGATTTGAGCTCGGTTAAGCCGGATGTGGTTTTTCAGGATGCGTATTTTGTGGATTTATTGCCGGAAGGATTGGAAGTATTGAGCATCTTTCACAACGACCACATTTTCAAAGAACATACAAAAAATCGTAAACAGCTGTTTAACGAAGTTTTCGGATTTGAAAGATATAATTCAAGTGAAACAAATCTGCCGAAGAATTTGCAAATAGTGCCCAATTATCGAAACACGGGAAGAACCGCGATCATTTTAAAGGCCCAAAAAGCATTGGCAGTGGATAAACTGCTTAATCATTCACGAGGCGTCGGTTTTGCGATGGAATGTCGTATCGCGGAGACGGCATCTGCGGAGAATACAAACGAAGTATATTTTACCTCAAACAATCTGGAGGAAATTTTTCAACATGTGAATACCAATCGCTCGAGCAAGGTTCAAACATTTGATTTGATTTATCCGCTTGGTGATAAATATACGGAGGCGCTCATGGCAAAGTCTTCGTTCGATTTACAAATCAGTAACAGCATTATAGCGGAGAAATTTATCAGCTTGGATAAAAATGAATGGGTAAAGGGAAAAATTCAAACAGAATTCGATAAGCCGTTTTATTATAAGATTCGGTTGACAAATAAGACAAACAAGTTGAGTGACCTCGTCATCTATGATGTTTTTCCAAAGACGGATGATAAGAATTACAACAATCAGACGAATCGACAGAGTCAATTTTCAAACCAACTTCATGGTAAGGTGGAGTTTTCTGCGGAAACGGAAAGAATATTTGATGTGTTCTATCTCGATAAAGCGCCGAATTTTGATGCGAATGCGGGAGTAACAGATGCCAACTGGAAAAGTGCCGCTCAAATGGGGAGCGATTATGGAAAAGTTCAGGCAATCAAAATTCAAATAAAGCCCGGTAAACAATTAAGAAAAGAGCAATATGAATTTGTTATTCCGATGAAAGCCCCGGGGAAAGAAGAAAATCTTTATGAGAAAGAAGCTACCAATAACTTTGTCATTTTGTATAAAGAAAAGACGGGCGGATTGTCAAACTCGGTAAGCAATGTATTGCCGCCGAAGATGAAACCGGTGGAAAAAATCGATATTAAAGTGATAAAAGAATGGAGCGGAAAAAAAGGAGAGTATGCAAGCGTTCGTCTCTTTGGCAATCATATCGAAATGGCAAATATAGTGCTTTCTGAAGATAATGATTGGGCACATATTTTTCGTGATTTGCCAAAAACCGATTTTCAAGGAATGAAGATTCACTATCATATTGTTGAAGATGATGTGGCAGGTTATACGAAGTTGATAAAAGGTGATGTAACAAACGGCTTTATCATTACCAATATCGAAATAGAAGTTCCGAATGAAAAAGTGGAGCAGGGCAGTTCGACAGGTGGCGGAGCAAATAGAATTGATGAAAAGCCAAAACAAGAAAATAAAGAACAGCCTCCACTTTCAAATACAATGCAGGAAAAAATACAGGACAAAAAGTTGCCGCATATTCCAGCATCAAGCTCAGCGGGAGGCTCTGAGCAAAATAAGAATCCAAATGATGAAAATATCGATGACGGTGGAACACCTTTGAGCGCTCAAGAGAAAGAGAGACTGGAGAGAGAACGCAGAAAGCGAAATCGCGGAAAAATGCGAATCAAAAAAGCGCCTAAAACCGGAAATATCTTACGGATAGGAACGCCGGATATCCCAATGATACTCAACAAATCAATAGAGATTATGGAGGAGTCCAAGGAAGAAGAATTCTAAAAAAAGGGGCTGTTGCAAAATAGCCCCTAAAAAAAATGGCAAACTCATAAGAGCAAGCCATTTTTTTTGATATAATATTTTTATGAACAACTATATCAAGAATAAGCTTACACTAAATCGTCGTGTTTTGCAACTAAAAATG